>JAEWKL010000383.1 GCA_023386115.1 Pseudomonadota bacterium | reverse complement strand
CAATTGAGGAGCGTCGTCTTCCCGCAGCCCGAGGCGCCGAGGGCGACCACGAACTCCCCTGGCTCGATCGTCAGGTCGACCCGGGACAGGGCGAGCGTCGCGCCCGCACCCTCGCCGTAGCGGACGCTGAGCTTGCGGATCTCCAGCATCGGTGACTGTCCCGGAGATCAGGGCTTGAGGGCGGCGGCGACCAGGTCGGTGGTGACGAAGGCGCCGTAATCCGGCGCGAGATCGGGCACGCGCCCCTGCGCCTTCAGGAAGTCCGCCGTCGATTTGAGCGCGTCCGCCGCTCCGCCGCCGAGCCAGCGGGGCGAGGCCTGCTCGGCGAGCGTCGGGAACCGGTAGGCACTGAGCGCCGCCGGCACCTCGGCGGGGGCCGCGCCGGTCCATTTCGCGATCGCCGCGACCTGTGGCGAGGATTCGGTCCAGCCGGCGCCGGCCTTGGCGTAGTCGGCGTCGGCCGCGGCGAGCAGGCGCACGAAGGTGGTCAGGAACTCGCGATGGGCGTCAAGCGCGGCGTTGGTCGCCACGATGCCGTCGAAGGTCGCCTTGCCCTTGCGGGCGAAGTCGCCGGCCGAGGCGATCACCGTGCCGGATTTCTTCGCCACCGTCAGGACCGGTGCCCAGATGAAGGCCGCGTCGATGTCGCCCCGCTCCCAGGCCGCCGCGATCTCCGGCGGGCGCATGTTGAGGACCCGGACGTCCTTCGGTCCCAAGCCCGCCTCCTGCAGGGCGAACATCAGCTGGTAATGGGCGGTGGAGACGAACGGCACGCCGACCGTCCTGCCCTTCAGATCCTTGACCGAGGCGATCCCGGTGCCCTTGCGGGCGACGAGCTGCTCGGCATCGCCGATATCGTCGAGGATCCAGAACAGCTTGACCGGCAGGCCCTGCGAGGCGGCCGCGGCGATCGGCGAGGAGCCGGCCTCGCCGATATCGACGTTGCCCGATGCCATGGCGCGGATCACGTCCCCGCCGCCGCCGAACTTCACCCATTTCACCGTGTAGCCGGTCCGCTTTTCCAGCTCGCCGCTCTCCATCAGCACGCGGATCGGGGTGGTCATGTCCTGGTAGGCGAAGGTGATGCTCTTCCCGGCCGCCTGAGCGGGGGCGGGTCCGAGCGCCAAGGCCGCGGCGAGAGATGCGGCGGCGAACCCGGCGAGCAAGGTCTTCCTGGTGATCATATGCGGTCCCCTGCGAGCCCGGACTTGCGAGCGCCTGCCGGTCCGGCGGAACGAGAAGCAGATCTCGGGCCGGAATCCGCGGTCAGGCCGCGGATCAGGCCGGGCGGCCCGTCGGCAGCCGCTCGCGCGGGTCTCCGCAGCGGCTTTCCGGCTCGACCGGCGCAAGGTCAAGCCCGGCTCGCGACCGGAATTGCTCGCGGCCGGAAACGTTCTTCTCTCGACTCGGCGCGCGGCGATAGGGTCATGCCCCACTCGACGAGGCGCCGCTTCGAATGATCTCCACCCGACTTGAAGGCGAGAGGAAATTTTTTACTTGTGCAACGGCTCCCGGCACGCGACCGAGGTCAGGCCGGTGCCGTCTGCCGCCGCATCCCGCGGCGCGTGACCTTGCGCAGGATGCGCGAGACCTGCTCGGCCGAATAGGGCTTCTGCAGCAATTCGAAGCCGTGGGAGCCTTCCTGCGCCAGGACGTGGCTGTAGCCGGAGGCGAGCACGACCGGCATCTGCGGCAGGCGCCGGGCGAGGAGACGGGCGAGCTCGATGCCGCCCATGCCCGGCATGACCACGTCCGAGAACACCACGTCGTAGCCGGCACCGTCGGGACCGAGCTTCTCGAGAGCGTCCTCGGCGTTCACCGCCCAGGTCGGGGCATAGCCGAGATCCTCCAGGATCTGGGTCGCGAAGCGCCCGACGTCGAGGTTGTCCTCGACCACCAGCACCCGCTGGCCGACGCCGCCGGGATCGACCGGGGGCATCTCCCCCGCCTCCTCGGCAGCGGCGAACGCGGCCTCGACCTCGGGCAGGTAGAGCGTGAAGGTGGTGCCCCGGCCCGGCATGCTCTCGACCGAGACGTCCCCGCCCGACTGCTTGGCGAAGCCGAAGACCTGGCTGAGCCCCAAGCCGGTGCCCCGCCCCACTTCCTTGGTGGTGAAGAACGGCTCGAACACCCGCGGGAGGAACTCGGGCGGGATGCCGGAGCCGGTATCGTGCAGCGAGACCGCCGCGAAGGGCCCCTCCGCCCCGGCATGGCCCCGGATCGGCGGCAGGTCGACGCCGCAGGCCAGCGTGAGCGTCAGGGTGCCGGCGCCCTCCATGGCGTCGCGGGCGTTGACCGCCATGTTGACGAGCGCCGTCTCGAACTGGCTGGCATCCACCCGCACGAAACAGGGATGGTCCGGCACCTGCGTGGCGACGGTGATCCGGGCGCCCGTCACGGTGTCGATCAGGTCGGCGACGAGGCGCAGGCGGGCGCCGACATCGAGGGTCTCGGGCTTCAGGGCCTGGCGGCGGGCGAAGGCGAGGAGCTGAGAGGTCAGCTTGGCGGCCCGGTCCACCGTCTCGGAGACCGCCGTGAGGTAGCGGCTCCGCCGCGCCTCGGGCAGGTCCGGCCGGCGCAGGAAATCGACCGACGAGCGGATGATGGTGAGCAGGTTGTTGAAGTCGTGGGCGACGCCGCCGGTCAGCTGGCCCACCGCCTCCATCTTCTGCGACTGGCGCAGGGCTTCCTCGGCCTGGGCCAGGGCGGCGGATTGCGCCTTGAGCGCCGTCACGTCGCGCACCGTCGCGTAGATGCGCCCGTCCCGCGGCACGGCGTTCCAGGACAGCCAGCGATGCGAGCCGTCCCGGTGCCGGTAGCGGTTCTCGAAGGTCGGCAGCGGCTTGCCCCGCGCCAGGTCCGCAGCCGCCGCGACCGTCGCCGGCCCGTCATCCGGGTGGACGAAGTCGAGGAACGGGCGGGCCAGGAGCTCGCCCTCGCTCCAGCCGAGAAGCGCCGTCCAGGCCGGGTTGAGGCTGACGAAGTACCCGTCGGGGGTGGCGACGCAGAACAGGTCGGTCGAGGCCTGCCAGATCTGGTCGCGCTCGGCGGTGCGCTGGGCGACCTGCTCCTCCAGCGAGGCGTTGAGGACCCGCAGCGCCTCCTCCATGCGCTTGCGGTCCGAGATGTCGCTGAAGAACACCGCGACCTTGGCCAGCGCCGGGTCGCCGACCCGCAGGGCCCGCACGTCGAACCAGCGCCCGAACACGTCGGCCTGATTCTCGAAATGGATCGGCTCGCCGGTCAGCGCGACGCGGCCGTAGGTGTCGAACCAGTGCCGCTCGAGGCCGGGGGCGAACTCGCTCACCCACAATCCCGCGACATCGGCCCCGGTCTGGCGGGCGAAGGCCGGGTTGGCCTCGGCGATCCGGTAATCGACGGCACGGCCCGCGCCGTCGAACTTCATCTCGAGGATGCAGAACCCGACATCGATGCTCTCGAGCAGGGTGCGGTAACGGTCCTCGCTGTCGCGCAGGGCCGCCTGCGAGCGGACCTGCTCGGTGACGTCGTAGCCGCCGACGAAGATGCCGGTGACCGACCCCGTCCCGTCCCGCAGCGGCTGGTACAGGAGATCGATGGCGCGCTCGGCCTCGTCACCGGCGAGGAGGATCGGCATGGCACGGGCCGCGAAGGGCCGTCCGGTGCGGTAGACCGTGTCGAGAAGCTCGTAGAAGCCCTGGTCGACCAGCTCGGGAAAGGCCTCGCGCACGGTGTGGCCGACGAAGTCACGCTCGCCGGCAATCGTCACGTAGGCGTCGTTGACGTATTCGAAGACGTGGGCGGGCCCCCGCAGCACCGCGACGAAGCCCGGCATCTGCTGAAAGATCTGTTCCTGCCGCTGATGCGCCTCCTGCAGGGCCAAGGTTTCGTGCGACGAGGAGGGCTGCGAAGCGGCGCCCAGCGAGGCGGCGGTCCCGGTGGCCGGCAGGGCCGTCGGGCGGGCCCGATGGTGCAGCACCGCGCCGATCGTGCCGGCGGCATCGTGCACCGGGATGTGGGTGACGCTCCAGGCGCCGCCCTCCGCCACCGTGTCGGACCGGCCGGTCGCGACCACGCGGGCGATCGAGGCCTGCAACGGCGCGATCTCGCCCGGGCACAGCTCCCGGAGGTGCCGGCCGACGAGATCGTCGGGGCCAAGATCGACGCCATGATCCGTGCCGTCGCGACAGGTCCGGCGATAGGCCTGATTCGCCGCCACGACGTGGCCCTCCGGATCAAGGACCAGATAGGGATGGGGCGCGGCCTCGAAGAGGCTCCGGTAATCCGGGGCCGGCGGCTGGGCGCTCATGCGAGGGAGCAAGGGGCGACGGACGGGGCAAGGCGGCGGGCGGCGGGCGGAGAGGAGCCGGACCGGCCCCGCGAGGCGCCGGAGTCGGAGGGGTGGCGCGGCGGAGGCGTACGGGCAACCATGGTCCTCCATCCTATCACGCGCGAGGCGACCTGTCGCCGATCGTCGGGAGCGGATCATGGGCGGGCGCGCCGCCGCAGACCTGCGGAAGAGCGCTCGAGGGCGCGGCAGGTTCCCGCAAGGCATCCCCGAACTCATGCCTGCGGGCGACCGGGACGTCGCGGTTCCGCCGCACGCCACGCCTTGATCTCGGCGGCTTTTGCGTGTTCGGCATCCCCCGTCCCTGTTTCGCCCTCGTCAGCCCCCTGACGTTCAGACCCCCTTTGCCGCACCGGTCCGCATGCTCCTGAAAGGCTCGTCTCCCGCGAAGGTCCTGGTGGCGAGCACGAGCCCGGACGCGGTGAACCACAACACGTCGATCCGCGACGCCCTCCGCGGCGGCTTCGCGGACGTGCTCGGCGCGAGCGCCGTGCGGGCGAGCCCGCTCGACCTCGCCGAGGAGGCCATCGCGGGCTTTCGCCCGAGCCTCGTCGTGGCCCTGGGCAGCGTCGCGGTCGATGCCGCCCGCCTGCGGGGGCTGGCGCGGAGCGCCCGACGGGCGGGCGCCCGCCTCGCCTTCTGGCTGCACGACGACCCCTACGAGTTCGATTACGCACCCAAGGCCGAGGCGCTGGCCGACCACATCTTCACCAACGACCGCTGGGCCCTGCCCCATTATCGGCACCCGTCGGTCTCGCACCTGCCGCTGGCCGCCTGCCGCCGGACCCACGACCGGCCGGTGCGACCGATGGCCGGGCGGGTCCTCGACCTGTTCTTCTGCGGTGCCGCCTTCCCCAACCGGATCGCGCTCCTGGAGCGGGCACAAGGCAGCCTGTCGGGGCTCCGGGTCGAGGTGCGCGGCGCAGGCTGGCCGGCCGCTATGCCC
>JAEWKL010000367.1 GCA_023386115.1 Pseudomonadota bacterium | reverse complement strand
GGAGGGTGGCGAACGAGGTGAGCCGGGAGAGGGGAACCACGCTTCCGGATGGGGCTGAACCGTTCTGACGGGCGCCATATCCGGCATCGTCGCGGTCCCATCTCCCGGCTTGCGCACGAGTGCCTCGCACTCGCAGCAGGCCACCCTCCCCCGCAGAGGGGGAGGGTTCAGGCGCGCGTGCGCCTCACTTCGCCTTCTTGGCCCGCTCGATGCCCTCGAGGATCAGGCGCTGCGCCTCGGCCTTGTCGCCCCAGCGCACGATCTTCACCCACTTGCCGGGCTCGAGATCCTTGTAGTGCTCGAAGAAGTGCTGGATCTGGTGGATCGTGATGTCGGGCAGGTCGGTGTAGTTCTCGATCCGGTCGTAGCGCTTGGTCAGGTTGCGCGACGGGACGGCGATGATCTTCTCGTCCTCGCCGGCATTGTCCTCCATCACCAGCACGCCGACCGGGCGCACGCTCATCACGGCGCCGGGGACGATCGCCCGGGTGTTGGCGATCAGCACGTCGCACGGGTCGCCGTCGCCCGACAGGGTATGGGGAATGAAGCCGTAATTCCCCGGATAATGCATTGCGGTGTAGAGGAACCGGTCGACGATCAGCGTCCCGGCCTCCTTGTCCATCTCGTACTTGATCGGCTCGCCGCCGACCGGAACCTCGATGACGACGTTGACGTCTTCGGGCGGGTTCTTGCCGATGGAGATGGCGTCGAGGCGCATGAGCAAACTCCCTGCAAGGGCGCGAATGCCCCTGAATGGCGCGGTCCTGAGTGTCTCTCACAACACTCCCGGTCACCGGTCGCTTTGGCGGGGCCAGCGCAGCGGGAGTTGTGTGAGGTGCACTTAGAGGGCTGCGAGCCCCCGCACAAGCGCCGGGACGCAACCGCGGCTGTGACAGTCGAGGACAAGTTCCCCCGCGCCCGGACCGGACGCGATGACCGCCGCTCCCGGCCCCATTGCTGCGAATGATGACCGATTGGGCAGGTGACCGCGTCCATGATCAACCAGGAGGCAGGGCCGCTCCGCCGAGGTCCCCACCCTGAGCCCCTCAGCCGAACAGGTAGGCGACCTTGTGCAGGTCGGCCCCGGCGATGCGGTCGCGGGCCTCGGCCACCACGCGCCCGCCCATCCGCTCGTAGAAGTCCCGCGCCCGGTCGTTCTCGGTGAGCGACCACACCGCGACCCGGCGCACCTCCCGGTCGGCGAGGTCGTTGCGCACCGCCCGGAACAGCCGGGTGCCGAAGCCGAGGCCCTGGTAGTTCGGCGCGAGATAGATCTCGTCGATCTCGCCCTCGGCCTTGAGGGAGCGGTCGCGGCAGCGGCCGTAGGAGACGTAGCCGATGACGCTCTCGCCCACCTCCAGCACCACCAGCGGCCGGTTGCGGCCGATGGTGGAGCGCCACCAGCGCGGCCCGCGCCGGGCCAGCATCCGGTCGAGGGCGACGCCCGGGATGATGCCCTGATAGGCCTCGCGCCACGCGGCGTCGAAGATTTCCGACAGCATTCCGGCATCCTGGTCCCGGGCCCGGCGAATGCTGACGACCTGAGTGCTCACGGCCTTCCCCCTCGATTGTTAGCCGACGGATCGCGTCCCTACGATGCGGGGGAGACGTCGCAAGCGCAATGCCAGGCTTGTGTGCCGCCTCATCGGCGGCGGCGTCGTTGCGGCCGGGTCACGCGGCTGGTAGAGCGGCACGCTGCCCTCCAGCGCGACTCGTGTCTTTTCCCTTAACGCCAGGCGCCCGCTCCTTCGTGCTCAACCGTTTCCTCCCGCCCGAGACCCGCTACGCCCGCCGCATGGCCCGCATCGCCCGCTGGGAGCAGCCGATCGCCGGCCCGGGCGGACGCCTGCGCGCCTGGGCCAACATGCTGCTCATCGACCACGGCGTGATCCGCCTGGCCTATCTCAACCGCCACCGGATCGGGCGCGGGATGGTCTGGCGCTCGGCCCAGCCGGCGCCGCACGATCTCGCCTGGTTCCGGCGCCAGGGCGTGCGCACGATCATCTCGCTGCGCGGCGGGCGCGAGCACGGCTCCTGGCAGCTCCAGCGCGAGGCCTGCGAGCGCGAGGGATTGCAGCTCGTCGAGTTCGTGATGCGCTCGCGCGAGGCGCCCGACAAGGCGACCCTGCTCGCCGCCAGGGACTTCTTCGGCGGCCTCGCCTACCCGGCCGTGCTGCACTGCAAGTCCGGCGCCGACCGGGCGGGACTGGCCGCCGCCCTCTACCTGATCCTGCACGAGGGCCGGCCGGTGCGCGAGGCGGCGCGCCAGCTCTCGGCGAGGTTCGGCCATTTCCGCTTCGCCAAGACCGGCATCCTCGACGCGTTCTTCGAGCGCTACCTGACCGAGGGCGAGCCGAAGGGCCTGAGCTTCCTCGACTGGGTCGAGCACGTCTACGACCCGGAGGCGCTTACACGCGAGTTCCGCGCCGGGCTGTGGTCGGACCTGCTGGTGGACCGGCTGCTGCGGCGGGAGTGATACGATGTCCGGAGGATTCCTTCCGGACATCGTATCATCAGCCCGCGCGGTGAAGCCGGAGGCTTCACACGCTTGAGCGAAGCCGATCTCCGCATCGCGAAGCGATCCATCGGAGATCGTATGAGGCTCACCCCCGCGTCGTCAGCAGCACCCCCGCCCCGATCGCCAGGATGGCGCCGACATGGAGCGGGTCCGGCACCTCGCCGAGGACGGGGATCGCCAGCAGCGTCGCGATCACTGGCACCAGGGCGGTGAAGGCCGGGGTGCGCCGGCCGATCAGCGCCAGCGAGCGATTGAAAGCGATGAGCGCCACGACGCTGACCATCACGCCCTGGTAGAGCGCCTGGATCGCGACCTCCGCCGGCGGCGCCTCCAGGAGGCGTGACAGCCCGGAGGCGAGGTAGAGCGGGATGTAGGTGACGAGCGAGCCGACGCAGATCAGCGCCGTCGCCTCCAGCGCCGTGAGGCGGGAGCGGCGCATCCGCACCGTGCCGGCGGCCCACAGGAAGGCGGCGGTGAGGAGCAGGCCGTAGCCGAACAGCTCGTCGGCATCGCGAAAGCCGCCCGCCAGGGTGAGCGCCCCGGCGGCGATCAGCCCGAGACCGGCGAGCGCGAGGCGCCCCGGCCGGTCGCGCAGCACCAGGGCGCCGAGCAGGGCGGCGAAGAGC
>JAEWKL010000818.1 GCA_023386115.1 Pseudomonadota bacterium | reverse complement strand
CCCGCGACCCCCGCCACCCCCCTCCCACCCGGGGCCGTCTCCCGTGTATGAGGCTCTTAAGACGCGCGCATCCCGGCGGGGCCTCCCCGCCGGGATGCGCATTTGAGGTCCCGGCCGTCCATGCGGCGCCCCAGGACCCCCGTGACGGATGCGCGTGGGCTTCGACGCCCGGCGCCAGGAAGCGTGAGACGATCTCCATGAGCGGTGATCTGAACGAGGGGCCCCTCGCCCCGGCCGCGACGGTGACCCCGCCCTCCCCGAAGCTGACGGGGCGCGAGAAACGGCGCCAGCGCCGCCGCCGCCGCAAGATCGGCGAGGAGATCCTGGGCTGGATCCTGGTGCCGGTGATCCTGTTCGCCTGCTACTGGTCGATCAATGCCGGCTTCGCCTTCTTCGGCACCACGCCGAGCGCCGTGTTCGACCAGCTGAAGCAGGTGAAGACGGCGCTGGAGAAGCGGGAAGCGCGGTAAAAAGTCCGGGCTCGGTGCGGGTTCGAGGCCGAGCGTCCAACGAATCTGACATCCTCTGCGTCATGCCGGGCTTCGCTGCGCGGCCCCGGCATAACGCGGTGGGCTCATTCGCTTTTGAGGCCGAAGGACTTTTCAGATCAGGAAAGATTGATCGTCACGGCGGTTTGTTCAGGCCAACCCCGCCAGCACCGCCTCCCGCAAAGCCTGGGGCAGCGCCACCAGCTCGCCGTGGATCGGCTCGCGCCGGTTGTAGACCGGGGCATGGCCGTCGAGGCCGAGCACGGCGCCGCCCGCCTCGCGCAGGATCAGGTCGGCGCCGGCGAGGTCCCAGTCGCGGGCATCCGAGGAGACCAGCCCGACATCGACCAGCCCTTCCGCCACCCGCACGAGGCGCAGGGCCAGCGACGGGATGCGGGGCAGCCGCACCAACGCGCCCGGCGTGCCGGACAGACCGCTCTGGCGCTCGAGCCGGTCGGCCATCGGCTTCGGGCCGGTGACCCGGGCGCTCGCCAGGCTCGCCTGGGCGGAGACCCGGATCGGCACCCCGTCCTTCGTCGCCCCCTCCCCGACTACGGCCTCGTAGAGGGTGGCGGTGACCGGCGCGGCAACGTGGCCGAGCACCGGCTCGCCACGGGCGAGGAGCGCCACGGCGATCGACCAGTCGGGATCCCCCGACAGGAAGGCGCGGGTGCCGTCGATCGGATCGACGATCCAGACGAGGTCGTGGGCGAGGCGGACCGGATCGTCCCGGGTCTCCTCCGAGAGCCAGGCGGCGCCGGGGATCAGCTCGCTTAGGCGCACCTTCAGGAAGGCGTCCACCGTCACGTCGGCTTCCGTGACCGGCGAGCCGCCAGCCTTGCTCCAGACCCGGGCGCTGGTGCGCTCGCCCTGGTGGAAATACGGCAGCGCCAGGAGAGCGGCCTCGCGGATGATCGCCCGGACCTGAGGCAGGATGGCGCGCACGTCGTCGGGGAGAGGCATGGTCGGCCGCCGAAGGTTCGAGGAGAGCGCCCGCCGCACCCGCGGCGGGCACGGGTCGAGCACGGAGCGAGATGGCTTCCGTTGTAGGGCCCCCTCCCCGGCGCCACAAGGACGCCGCGTCGATGCCGCGGCTCCGGCGATGCCGCATTGTCTTAGCGAAGCCTTTCGCCCCCCTGTGATGCCATGTACTGGCGGTGAACGATAAATGAATCGGTTCGGAACAAGGATCCGTTGAGCATTCGGCACGGATGCGCCGTTACAACCATCGCTTAACGCTGCCTTTTAAGGCGTTCTGAGCCGGGGGCGGTCCAAAGTCCTGACAACAGCGGACGACACGACAGAGGTCGCCGCCTCTCGCGACAGGGCGTCGAGCAGAACCATGATCACCCGATTTCCCTCTTCGAACCGCCAGTCCTCGAACCAGATGGCCGCCCGTCGCGATGTCGGGCTCCCCGTCATCCACCGCGGCCCGGTCCAGGCCGAGCCGTCGGCGCTGCCGATCGTCGGCCGCCTGCCCGGTGGCAGCGCCGCCGGCAGCCTCGCGCTCTGCCTCGACGGCGACGCCAGCGACGCCGCCGGCGAGGATCGCTTCGCCGTGATGGTGCTCGACCGCAGCGGCGACCCGGTGATGCGGCTCGGCCTCTATGGCGACGACGAGGTGGTGGCGGTGTGGCGCCGGCTCGGCGCCGAATCGGGCCTGCCCCTGGTGGTGATCCAGGAGGATGGCGCGGTCTCCCCGATGGGTCAGCAGATCGGTCGGGTGAAGCTCGGCGCGGTCCGCATCCGCCGCCGGCACGGCCTTCTGAACCACCGCCGGCCGCGCTTCCTCACCCGCCGCAAGACCGGCCGCCTGCCGCTGCGCCCCCTGGTCTACCGCGACGAGGCGCTGATGACCGAGGGCGAGCGCGTCTGACGCCGCGCATGAAGGGCAAAGCGCGTCCAATGCCGCGCATGGAGGGCAAAGCGCGTCCGATGCCGCGCATGGAGGGCACAGAGCGTCCGACGCCGCGTCGAGGCGACGGTTACATCAATCCTTGCCAGAGCGCGTCGAGGGCGAGGCCGCAGAACAGGATCAGCCCCGCGTCGCGATTGGCGCGAAACAGCCGCAACGCCTCCGCGCCGTCGCGCGGATCGAGTCGCCCGACCTGCCAGGCGAGGTGGCCGGCAAACAGCGCGAGACCGGCGAGACCGATCGGTCCGGCTCCGGCTCCGGACAGGGCGAGGCCGATGAACAGGACGCAGGCCAGGAAACAGCCCGCCACCGCGAGCCGCACCCAGGCGCCGAAGAACCGGGCCGAGGACTTGATGCCGGCGATCTCGTCGTCCTCGATGTCCTGCACCGCGTAGATCGTGTCGTAGCCGATCACCCACGCGATGGCGCCGGCATAGAGCCAGTAGGCCGGGGCGTCGAGGCGGCCGAACAGGGCGGCCCAGCCCATGAGCGCCCCCCACGCGAAGGCGAGGCCGAGCACCAGTTGCGGCACCGGCATCACCCGCTTCATGAACGGATAGATGGCGACGGGCGCGAGCGAGGCGAGGCCGACGAGGACCGCCGTCGTGTTGAACTGCAGCAGCACGGCGAGGCCGACGAGGGCCTGCAGCACCAGGAAGATCAGGGCGTGGCGCACGCGGACCCGCCCGGAAGGCAGTGGCCGCAGGCGGGTGCGCTCGACGCGGGCGTCGAGGTCGCGGTCGGCGATGTCGTTGTAGGTCGAGCCTGCCCCCCGCATCGCCACGGCGCCGATCAGGAACAGGGCGAGATGCCACAGGCTCGGGCCCGGCTGGCCCGCCGCGATGGCGGCGAGCGCCGCCGACCACCAGCACGGCAGCAGCAGCAGCCACCAGCCGATCGGCCGCTCGATGCGGGCGAGGCGCAGGTAGGGGCGCACGGCCTCGGGAGCGTGCCGGTCGACCCAGTGCCCGGTGACCGCGTCGGCGACCGGACGATCGGGGGTGGACGTCATGCCCGCGCGCGTCTTCCCGGTACGCGCCCTGCCGGAACGCGACATCCCGGCGCTGTCATCCGTATCCGGCTCACAGCGCGCCCTGCGGCACCCGGAAGCTGCCGGTCAGGCCGGGACCGCCGAGGAGGCCGCCCCCGCCGCCGCCCTGCTGCTGCTGCTGCGCCGCCATGGCGCGGGCCTTCTTCTCCATCGCCGCCTGCTGCACGGCCGCCTGGCAGACCTTGGTGCGCAGGGTCGAAACCCGGCCGTGATCGGCCTTGAAGCCCTCGACGAAGGAATCCGGGATCGAGCACCAGTCCTTGTTGGCGGTGATCCACTTCAGGCCCTCGGTGCCGTTGGCCTGGAGCTTGGTGAACAGGGTGCAGGCCGCCGCGGCGGTGATCTTCGCCTTCTTGCCCTGGGAGGCGGCGTTGACCTTGCCGACGATGTCCTTGCGCTCGGTCAGGGTCTTCTGGATCGTGGTGCAATCGGCGCCCTGAGCCTGGGCGGCCCCGCCGAGGAGCGTCGCGCCGAGCAGGCTTCCGGCCAGCGCCGCCACGGTCACACGCATGCGAGTCATCTCCCAATCCCCCAATGCTCCGGCCCCGGATGGTCTGGCCCCGGAATGTCCGGTCTTCTGCCGGCCCGGCCGCCCTCTCGGCGGCGGTCCCGACATACGTAAGAATCCCTTGCCGCTCCCGGCCTCGTAGCGCTTTCTGCACAGGAATGTGGCGCCTTCATGCGGGCGGCCGGCTTCGGCACCCGTCCGGCCACGGTCGCGGCCCCGTGTGTCGCTAGCGTCACAGTCCGGACGATTGACATCCCGCCCCCATCTCGGCGAGCAGGACGGCCATGGCGGCCTACGATTTCAACGCTCCCCGGCTCTTCCTCGACATCCCCCTGCACGAGGGTGCGCGGCATACCCTCGACCGGGCCCAGGCCAATTACCTGCTCTCGGTGCTGCGCCGCGACGCGGGCGAGCCGGTTCTGGTGTTCAACGGCCGCGACGGCGAGTGGCGCGCCGAGATCGCGCCCACCGGCCGCAAGGCGGCGGACCTGGTGCTGCGGGCCCAAACCCGGCCCCAGACGCCGGCCGGCGACCTGCACTACCTGTTCGCCCCGCTCAAGGCGGCCCGCCTCGACTACGTCGCCCAGAAGGCGGTGGAGATGGGCGCGAGCCTGATCCACCCGGTGGTGACGCGGCGCACGCAGGGCGACCGGATCAAGCTCGACAAATTGCGCGCCAACGCGATCGAGGCTGCCGAGCAATGCGGGATCCTGAGCCTGCCGGAGATCCGCGACGCCGCGCCGCTCGCCGACGCCCTGGCCGGGCTCGCGCCGGAGCGCCTGCTGGTGTTCTGCGACGAGGATGCGCCGGTGGCCGATCCGGTCGCGGCGTTGCGTCAGGCCGTTCCCGGGAACGGCACCGTTCCGCTCGCCGTTGTGATCGGACCGGAGGGGGGGTTCACGCCGGAGGAGCGCACCCTGATCGGAGACCGTCCCAACACCGTCCGCCTCTCCCTCGGCCCGCGGATCCTGCGCGCCGACACCGCCGCCGTGGCGGTGCTCGCCCTGGTCCAGGCCGTGCTCGGCGACGGACGGCGAGGAGCCTGAAGAGGGGCCTGATCCGCCCCGTCCCGCGGCGCTGCCCGGTCGGGCTCATGCCGCAATTCTAAGCGCTGATCGCCGAGCCGCCCTGCGGGCGTGAGCCGAGTCGCGGCTCGCGGCCGTCGGCGCGCCGCGGCCCGCTGTGTCCGGAGGTGTTGCGTATGCGAGCGGAATACGACGTCTGCCTCGAGGAGGAGGTGTTCATCAACGATGCGGGCAAGCGCGATGCCGCCCGGGCCCGCACCCGCGATTTCCTGGCCGCCTGCCGGGCCGCATACCCGCAGGTGCGCACCGAACTGATGGAGCCGCAGCTCGTCTGGGCGACCGAACCGGTGAGCGACCTCGGCGAGGTGCGCCACGCCCTCGCCGCCCTCCGCAGCGGCGTCGGCGCCCTCGCCTCCGCCCGCGGCCTCGCCCTGATGGCCTCGGGCACCCATCCGCTCGCCCTGTGGAGCCGGGTGCGCCCCCGCGACCAGGCCGCCCGCGGCCGGGTGCTGCGCGACCTCCAGATGGTCGGCAGCCGCACCATCGTCTGCGGCCTCCGCGTCGGGGTCGAGGTGCCTTCGGGCGTGTCGCGGGTCGACCTGATGAACCGGATGCAGCCCTATCTCGCCCTGCTGCTGGCCCTCTCGACCTCCTCGCCGTTCTGGCAGGCGCAGCGCACCGGGCTCCTCGGCTACCGCCTCGCCGCATCGCGAGAGCTGCCCCGCAGCTTCCTGCCGCCGCTCTTCCGCGACGAGGCGGATTACGCCCGCTACCTCGACACGGTGATGGGGGCGGGGGCGATCGACGACCCGCGCCACGTCTGGTGGGTGATCTGCCCCTCGCCCACCGGCCCCGGCCTCGACCTGCGCGTCGCCGACAGCTGTACCCGCCTCGACGACGCACTGGCCATCGCGGCGCTCTATCGCTGCCTGGTGCGCCATCTCGCCCGCGAGCCGGAGCGCCACCGCGACCTCACCGGCGCCTCGCAGGCGATCGCGGCGGAGAATTGCTGGCGGGCGCAGCGCTACGGCATCCATGGCAGCTTCGTCTGCGAGACGACGCGGGCGGCGCATCCGGTGGCGACGGTGCTCGCCGATACCCTGGCGCGGGTCGCCGAGGATGCGCGGGCGCTCGGATGCGAGGCCGAGCTCGACCTCGCCCGCTGGATCGTCGCTCGCGGCACCAGCGCCGACCGCCAGCTCGCCCTGTTCACCGAGGCCCAGGGCCGCGGCCTGCCGCCGCGGGAGGCCTTGGCCGAGGTGGTGGACTGGCTCACGGCCGAGACGGTGGGAGCGAACCCGACGCGGCATTGAGTTCTGGAAACCATTCGTCCGAGCGAGAGAACTGGCGTCGGGCGTGAGTTCAAACTCGGCATTCGCTGCCGAAGGGATATCGTTCGCCTATGAGCTACACGGTCAAGCTGGCGGTCTTCCTGCCCTGGAAGGCGCCCATTCCCTACGAAACGCTTGCCGAGGAATTCGCGTCCAGCGAAGAGGCTGCCGAGGCGGGCACGAGAGCACTCAAGACGATCACCGAACGCGGCCTGGCCGAACATTCCTCCGGTCTGCGGCTGGAACCAGAGCGAGCGGGGGAGCGATCAGTCTCATCCATCACGGTGCCGGATGAAGCGGTTCATGGATACTTAATCTTCGACGAAGCCGGCGTCGAGGTGTTCAACTGGACTACGCTGGATGTTGCCTTGGACTGTGCTGCGAACGCCCGATTCGAGGATCTCGGCGACAGTTTTTCGACATCCGTTCCACCCTCAACCTCATCCTGAGGTGCGACCGCAGGGAGCCTCGAAGGAGGCCTCCAGTTGTCTCGGAGACTTCTGGAGGTCTCCTTCGAGGCCGCTACGCGGCACCTCAGGATGAGGTCGCGGGTGGGATGATGGTGCAGTTAACCAAGCGGGCTCTCGGTCCACCCTCACCGCCCGACCGTACACTCGATCTGCCCGTGCGGCTCGTCCGTGGCGATGAACACCTGGTTCGGGTTGTCGAGGCCGAACGGGCTGAGATTCGCCAGCAGGTAATGCTTGTTCGGGCAGGCGAGCGTGATCGTCGCGATCTCCGGCACCGCCCCCAGTGCCGCCATGCCCATGCGGTAGAGGCTGTCCTGCAGGCTGTGGCTGTAGCTGCCCGAGAACACCCGCAGGAGCGCATCGAGGATGCGGGCATTGGCGGCCTCGTAATCGGCGGGCTCCGCGGACCACGCCCAGGTGGCCTCCATGCTGGTGGCGGCGATGCGGTCATGGGTCTCGGGGATCGTGGTATAGGGATCCTTGACGTAGTTGGCCCAGCCCGATTCCGTGCTCTTCAGGAAGGTGAAGCCCGACAGACCGGATTCCACCGCCGCGCCGCTGCGGGACAAGTCCACGCGGGCGAAGGGCTGGCCGTTGCCGTCCAGCGTGAAGGTGTGGGGGTGGGCGGCGCCGTCCACCGCGAGGCGGTTCCAGCGGGTCTCGTAGCCGGTGACGGTGGCGGTCTCCATCTGCGGGTAGCTGTCGAGCAGGCGTTGCGCCACCGCCCGGCAGAACGCTTCCGTCGGCAGGGCCGGGCATTCGCGGGCGACGATGTAGACGACGTTCTTGACCGTGTCGGTCGAGACGGTGGCGCTGTTGTCGGCATGGGTGAAGGTGCGGTCGAAGGCGCCGGTCAGCATCGCCTTGACGGTCAGCTCGCGCACCTCGTGCCGGTCGCCGTCGCGGTGGACGCGCATCACCCGCACCCGGCCCTTGCCGTAGGTCTTGTGCAGCAGGGTCATCGGTTCCTCGTGGGAAAGGATCTCGGATCAAACGTGTTCGGCGGCGGCCGCCGCGGCGGAAGCGTCCCGCCTGCTCGGTGCTCCCGAGGCCGTTGAAGAAGGCGTTGAGCACGACCGCGGCGATCGAGGCGAGCAGGATGCCCGATTCGAGCAGCGGGTGCAGCGCGTGCGGCAGGTTGCGGAAGAAGGTCGGGGCCACCAGCGGGATCATGCCCAAGCCGACTGCGATCGCCACCACGAACTGGTTCTTCGGCTGGCCCCGGAAATCGACCGCCGTGAGGATGCGCGCGCCGGTGGCCGCCACCATGCCGAACATCACGAGGCCCGCTCCGCCGAGCACCACCTGCGGCACCGCCTCGACCAGGGCGGCCATCTTCGGCAACAGGCCGAGCGCCAGCATGATCACCCCGCCGGCCACCGTGATGTAGCGCGAGCGCACCCCTGTCACCCCGACGAGGCCGACATTCTGCGAGAACGAAGTATACGGGAAGGTGTTGAAGACGCCGCCCAAGAGCGTGCCGAGCCCATCGGCCCGCAGGCCGCGGGCGAGATCCGTCTGCGACACCGGCCGGCCGGTGATCTCGCCCAGCGCCAGGAACATCCCGGTCGATTCGATCATCACGACGATCATCACCACGCACATCGTGGCGGTCGGCACCAGATGGAATTCCGGCCAGCCGAAATGGAACGGCAGGACGGCGGCGAACCAGGGCGCCGCCGCGACCTTGTCGAGAGGCATCAGGCCGAGGCAGGCCGCGAGCACCGAGCCCGCGACGATGCCCAGCAGCACCGCGACGTTGGCGAGGAAGCCCCGGCCCCAGCGGATCAACCCCAAGATCGTCAGCAGCACCAGGAGGGCGATGCCGAGGCCGCCGGGCTGCGCGTAGTTCGGGTTCGGCAAGGCGGCGGGCACGCCGTCGATGACCTTCGTCAGCGTCGGCTGGCCGCCGCCGGCCCAGTTGATGCCGACCCGCATGAGCGAGATGCCGATGACCAGGATGATGGTGCCGGTGACGACCGGCGGAAACAGCGGCAGGAGGCGGCTGACGAAGGGCGCGACCAGGAATCCGAAGAGGCCGGCGCCGATCGCCGAGCCGTAGATGCCCAGTAGCCCGATCCCGGGCGTGGCCGCCATCGACAGCATCGGCCCGACCGCCGCGAAGGTCACGCCCATCATCACCGGCAGGCGAATGCCGACACCCGGACATCCCGCCGACTGGATCAGGGTCGCGAGGCCGCAGGCGAACAGGTCGGCGCTGACCAGGAACGCCACCTCCTCGGGGCGTAAGCCAAGCGCCCGGCCGATGATCAGCGGCACCGCGACGGCGCCCGCATACATCACCAGCACGTGCTGCAACGCCAGCGGCACGAGGCGGGCCGGCGGCAGCATCTCCTCGACGGCGTCGGCGGTCTCGACTGGCATGGGCGCGTCTCGTCTGCGGTGATCTCAAGGGCAGCGCGGGCGGGCCGACTGCGACGCCCCTGCGTCGCGCCGGCGCCTCATCATCGCGCATCCTGGAGGAGCCGCAAGCGCCGTGCCAGCGCCCGCCCGGGTTGCGGAGGCGCGCGCCTGGGTATTTGTTCACCATTCCGGGCCGACACTGCCCACGCGGCCGGCAGCCCTCCCGAGGGGCGCGGCCGCGTTCCATTGTGACGTTCAGGCAAGGCTTCCATGCGAACCATCGTGTACGCCGACGGCGGCTGCGATCCCAATCCCGGCCCGGGCGGCTGGGGCGTGGTGATCGAGGCGCCGGAGGGCACCGTCGAGCTGTGCGGGGGCGATCCGCAGAGCACCAACAACCGCATGGAATTGACCGCCGCGATCCGGGCGCTGGAGCATTTCCCCGAGGGCGCGGCGATCGAGATGCGCTGCGACAGCCAGTACGTGATCAAGTCGGTCACCGAGTGGATCCGCGGCTGGAAGCTCAAGGGCTGGCGCACCACCACCGGCCCGGTGAAGAACGTCGAATTGATGCAGCGCCTCGACGAACTGGCGGCGCGGCGCGACGTGCGCTGGGTCTGGGTGAAGGGCCATGCGGGACATGCCGGCAACGAGCGCGCCGACCGTCTGGCCGCGCAAGGGAGGCGCCAGGCCCTCGGCCTGCCGCCCCGGGCCGACATCGCGCCGGCCAAGACGCCAGCCAAGACGCCGGCCAAGACGCCGGCCTCGCTGGTCGCCTCCGCGGGCTCCGGCGCCTCGCCTTCCGCTGCCCCACCGGAGCTGGCACCCCGCGGCACCTCGATCCCGGTTGAGGGCGGGCTCGGCCTGCGCCTCGCCCGCGCGGCCAAGCAGGCCGGCACCACGCCGCAGGCCTATGCCGACGAGGTCTTGCGCCTCGCGCTCGATCTCGGGCCCGAGGGGCTGGCGCTGCTGCGCGAGGCGAAAGCGAGGAAAATGCCGGCGGCGTGAGCGGGCGGCGTGAGCGGGAGGTCGTCGCCGGCTTCGCGGTTCGAGCGCCCTCGCTGGCCTCACCATGTCCGGCTCACAAGGTCATCCCGGGGCGGCGCAGCGGAGCCCGGTATCCAGACACGCCGAGGTACCAGAAAAACGCGGAACATCGCCAGCTTGATCTTCGCAGACCTGAGCGTCTGGATTCCGGGCTCCGCTGCGCGGCCCCGGAATGACTTGGTGGGCAGCGGAATCGTGCCGCAAAAGACCGTCGGCCGCTCACGCGCTCTTCGGGAACGGCACCACGGTTCCGTCCCCGCCGGTCCCCTCCGCCCCTCGCATCACCGCCTCGATCATCCGGGCGAGCGTCGCCTGGTCGTAGGGCTTGGCCAGACGCGGCAGGCGGGCAGCTTCATCCGGAGCGAGGTCGGCGTAGCCGGTGGCGAGAATCACCTTGAGGCCGGGCCGCTCGGCCGCGATGCGGGCGGCGAGCTGGAGGCCGGTCATCTCCGGCATGGCGTGGTCGGTCAGCACGAGGTCGAGGGTGCGGGCGCGGCGCATCAGCTCCAGCGCCTCCTGGCCGGAGCGGGCCTCGATCACCCGGTGGCCGAGATCCTCCAGCATCGCGGCGCTGTTCTCGAGCACCAGCGGATCGTCGTCGACGACGAGGACGACCTGGGAGGCGACGAGGCGGAGCGGCGCGATGCGCGGCGCCGCGGTCTCCGGCTCGCCGCGAGCGCCTGCCGCCGCCGCCACCGGCAGCCAGATCTCGGCCGTGGTCCCGGCGCCTGGCCGGCTGCGCAGCACCAGCCGACCCCGCGACTGCGCCGCCAGGCCATGCACCATCGAGAGGCCGAGGCCGGTGCCCCGGCCGACGCCCTTGGTGGTGAAGAACGGCTCCTGCGCCCGGGCCAGGGTCGCCTCGTCCATGCCGGTGCCGGTATCGGTGACTGCCAGGCAGAGCAGGGGCACGCCGTCCCCGGCCGGGTTCTCGCGTCCAGGCCTGTCTCGCCCAGGCCTGTCTTGTTCAAGCCTGCCTTGCCCAGGGTGATCTTGCCCCGGGTGATCTTGCCCGGCCGTGTCGGTTTCAAGCTTCTCCTGGCCCAGCCGGGCCGCGATCGTGACGGTGCCGCCTTCCGGCATCGCGTCGCGGGCATTGACCACGAGGTTGAGGAGCGCGAGCTCAAGCTGGTGGGCGTCGACCAGGGCCGGCGGAAGGCCGACGGGAAAGCGCGTCTCGATCCGCACGGCCGGGCCGATCGAGCGCTGCAACAGGTCTGACATGTTGCGCACCAGACGCGCGAGGTCGACCGCCTCGGGCTTGAGTTCCTGGCGCCTGGCGAAGGCCAGCATCCGCTGGGTCAGGGCCGCGCCGCGCTCGGCGCCCTGCACCGCGTTGTCGAGCAGGCGCAGCAGTCGAGGATCGTCAGGCAGGCGCTTGCGCAGCAATTCCAGGCTGCCCAGCACCGCCATCAACAGGTTGTTGAAGTCGTGGGCGACGCCGCCGGTGAGCTGGCCCACCGCCTCCATCTTCTGCGCCTGGGCGAAGGCGGCTTGCGCCTGCTCCAGGGCGGCCTGGGCCCGCTTGCGCTCGGTGATGTCGCGGGTGACCTTGGCGAAGCCGACGAGCCGGCCCTCCTCGCCGATGATCGCGTCGATCACGACGCTCGCCCAGAACCGGGTGCCGTCCCGGCGCACCCGCCAGCCCTCGGCCTCGAACTTGCCGTGTTCCGCCGCGGTGGCGAGCGCGTGGGCCGGCACGCCCGCAGCCCGGTCCTCCTCGGTGTAGAAGCGCGAGAAGTGCTGGCCCACGATCTCCTCGGCCTCGTAGCCCTTGATCCGGCAGGCGCCGGCATTCCAGTTCGCCACCACGCCGTCGCGGTCGAGCATGAAGATCGCGTAGTCGGTCACGCTCTGGAGAAGCAGGCGGTAGCGCTCCTCGCTGGCGCGCAAGGCCGCGGCCTCGCGGGCGGCGCGCTGCGAGACGCGGCGGTCGATCGCGGCGGCGAGCAGCGCGAGGGTGAGGACCAGGAAGGTCACCGCCGTGACGCCGACGGCGAGGCGAACCTGGTCGACCCCTGCCCCCGCCCCGGCATGGTCCGCCCCCGCCTGGTGCGAGACGTGCAGGCCCTGCATCGCCGCGTAGTGCATGCCCGCGATGGCGAGTCCCATCGCCCCGGAGGCTGCGACCCGCAAGGGGAGCCCACTCTCGCCGAGCGCCAGCCGGATCGCCACGGTGGCGGCCCCGACCGCGATCAGCACCGAGGCGGTCGTCCAGGCCGGATCGTAGTGGAGAATGGCGGCCAGGCGCATCGCCGCCATGCCGGTATAGTGCATCGAGGCGATGCCGAGCCCGGTCACCAGGCCCGCCACCACGATGGTTCCCGGCCCCGCGCTCCGCCTCTGGGCGACGGCGAGGCCGAAGGCGGTCACGGCGACCGGAAGCGCGAGGGAGAGCAGCGTGAGGCCGAGATCGTAGGTGATCTCGAGATCCGGCAGCCGGAAGGCCAGCATCGCGACGAAGTGCATCGACCAGACGCCGCCCCCGAGCACCAGGGCCGCCGTCATCAGCCAGGCTCGCCGGGCCCAGCCGGTCGCGGCCTTCATCCGCCCCGCCAGGTCCAGCGCCACGAAGGAGGCCAGCATGGCGATCGCGATCGAGAGGCAGACGAGGACGGGATCGTGGACGCCTTCATGCGCCATCAGGGACCTCGAGGCTCGCGTCGACCGCCCGACCGGGGCGGTTCGCCTCCGGCTCGACGGAACCGGGGATTACGAACCGTCTATCATACCGCAGCTTGCCTGCCCGCGCGATGCACGAAACTGGAGTTGCGCAATCGCATTTGATCATCCGCCGATTGCATGGCCTACCAGGTCGTCGGCTTCGGGTTGCGCTCGTCGAAGCCCTTCTGGTGCCAGTAGGGATAGATCGGCGTCTCCTGGCTCGCCGCGTCGAGGCGGGCGATCTGGGCAGGGTCGAGGGTCCAGCCGACCGCGCCGAGATTCTGCTTCAGCTGCTCCTCGTTGCGGGCGCCGACCACGATGTTGGCGACCGTCGGGCGGCTCAGCAGCCAGTTGAGGGCCACCTGCGCCACGCTGCGCCCGGTCTCGGCGGCGAGTGCGTCGAGGACGTCGACGACGCGGAACAGGGCCTCGTCGGCGACCGGCGGCCCGCCCTCGGCGCCGCCCGACGCGATGCGCCCGCTGGTATTGGCGCCGCGGCGGATCTTGCCGGTGAGCCGGCCCCAGCCGAGCGGGCTCCACACCATCAGGGCGACGCCCTGGTCGAGGCCGAGCGGCATCAGCTCCCACTCGTAGTGCCGGCCGACCAGCGAGTAGTAGCCCTGATAGGCGACGTAGCGGGACAGCCCGTAGCGCTCGGAGGTCGAGAGCGCCTTCATCAGCTGCCAGCCGGAGAAGTTCGAGGCGCCGATATAGCCGATCTTGCCCGCCCGCACGAGGTCGTCGAGGGCCCGCAGAGTCTCGTCGACGGGCGTGAGCGCGTCGAAGCCGTGCATGAAGTAGACGTCGATATGGTCGGTGCCGAGCCGGCGCAGGCTCGCCTCGCAGGCGCGCACCAGATGGTAGCGCGACGAGCCCATGTCGTTCGGTCCTATGCCGTTCGGTCCCTCGCCCATCGGGAAGGTCGCCTTCGTGGAGATCAGCGCCCGGTCGCGCTTGCCCTTGAGCGCCTGGCCCAGGATCTCCTCGGAGGCGCCCTGCGAGTAGATGTCGGCGGTGTCGAAGAAGTTGACCCCAGCGTCGAGGCACAGGTCGACCATCCGGCTCGCCTCGGCGACGTCGGTCCGGCCCCAGCGCTGGAAGAATTCGTTGCTGCCCCCGAAGGTGCCGGTGCCGAGGCTCAAGACCGGAACCTTGAGGCCGGACCGCCCGAACTGCCGATATTCCATAAGTTGAGCCCTCATCTGGCGCCGGACGCCGTGCGCCCGGCGATCACGGGATGGGGGATGTCTTAGGAGCCCAGGACGCGACGACAAGCCGGGCGGGCGCCGGATGGGACTGCGTCGGGAGAGACCCGGTCTTCTCTCACGCCACCTGCCGCAGGTCCGGCCCGGCCAGCACCACCCGGTCCCGCCCCTGCGCCTTGGCCTGGTAGAGCGCCCGGTCGGCGAGTCCGAGCAGGGTGTCGAAATCGCCCTTTCCCATATCGCCCGTGCTTCTGGCGACCCCGATGCTCACCGTGACCGCGAGGTCCGGCACCAGGTCGGGGCGCATCGCTGCCACGGCGATGCGCACGGTCTCGGCGACGCGCGCCGCCTCGGCCGTGCCGACGCCGGGCAGCAGGCAGGCGAATTCCTCGCCGCCGAGGCGCCCGAACGCAGCTCCCTCGGGCAGGACCTGGCGGGCGGCGGCGCAGAAGCCGATCAGCACGGCGTCGCCGACGGCGTGGCCGTAGGTGTCGTTGACCCGCTTGAAGTGGTCGAGGTCGAACAGCAGCAGGGCCATGGGCCCGGCCGCGCGCGCCCGGCGGGCCGTGTCCGCCAATGCCCGGCGGTTGGCGACGCCGGTGAGCGGGTCGGTCTCGGCGGCGCGGCGCTGCTCGGCCTCGAGGCGCTCCTTGGCCATCGCCATGAACAGCACCGAGACCGCCACGGTGTAGAGCAGGGCGACGAAGGACAGGGCCGCCACCCAGAAGGTCTGGCCTGGCACTCCCGTCGGCGGCGCCGGCAGGACCAGGGTGGCGGGAATCCGCGCCCAGATCAGCAGCGCCTCGCTGGCGAGCAGGATCGCCGCCGGGGCCCGCGACGGCAGCCGCTCGCCGCGATGGTGCCAGAGGGTGCGGGCGGCGAGCGCGCAGGCGAGGCCCGCGATGGCCGAGGAGAGGATCACCCGGGCGCCGAGGGAGGCGTAGAACGGCGGCACCAGGCAGGCGGCGAGCCAGACGATCGGGCCGGCGGCGATCCAGAGGACCGGGACGCGCCGTCCCTCGAAGGAGCGGGCGCCGCCCCAGATCAGCCCAAAGGCCCCGAGCATCACCGCGTTGGCGAGGCCGATCGACAGCCAGTCCGGGATGATGCCGCGCAGGCCGAACAGCGTGACCGCGACGGCGCCGACGATCTGGGCGGCGCCGAGGAAGCCCAGCGCCCGGGTCTGTCGGGCCTGGCTCCAGGACAGGAGGTACAGCGCCCCCATCACGACCATCACGAAGACGGTCACGGTCACCAGGGTCGGCGCGTCCAGCTTCATCCCGTGGGGTTCCCCGCCCGAGGCCGACTCGGCATCGGTTTGTAGCACGGAGGCCTGCCCAAAGAATGTTCATTCAGGACCGCGAAACCCCCAAATGAGTGAGGGGCGAGGAAAAATATCGTCCGGCACGCCGTCCACGCGCCGCGAACAGGCGCGAACAGATGGGCTTAATCCGCTAGCCGGCGGAACCGCCAGGCCACCCGGGCCCCATCGGCGACCGTGAGGTGGAGCACGATCTGCTCGGTGCGGCGGGCGCCGTTGAGGGCGGCGAAGAACACGCTCTCCTCGATCACCGGATCGAGCTCGTCCGCCTCGAACAGCCAGGGCGCGCCCGCCCCGGCGAGCCGCACCCCGCGCCCGACCCGGCTCGCCCGCACGGTCGGGTGGAGATGGATGCGGATCGCCGCCTCGACCGGGCCGCCCC
>JAEWKL010000295.1 GCA_023386115.1 Pseudomonadota bacterium | reverse complement strand
GGGGGGGGGGGGGGGCGGCCCCCCCCCCCCCCCGCCGCCGGCTTCGGCTGCCTTGCGCTGCGTGACGCCGTTGAGCGCCGCCGTCACCTTGCCGAAATCCGCGATCAGCCGATCCCGATCGCGCTTCACGATGGTGCTGGTGCCCTGGATGTTGACGCCGTGGCTGCCGGGCCGGCTCGGTGTCCGCAATAGCACAGTGTACTCGTAGACTCCCTTGGCGTTCAGTGGCGGCCGCAGCAGCAGCAGATCGGCCTGGCGTGCATAGTTCTTCTTGCTCCTCACGCGCTGATCGATCTTGTCGGTATCCAGATGCGCCGGCCGTCCTCGCTTGTCGATCTCCTCGATCAGGCCGGGAACGGCGAGGAAGTTCTGCTCCTGGATGGCACGATCGAGGCTTGTGACCAAGCCGTCGAGGGTGAGCAGGAATCGTTCGTCCTCGATCAACGGCACGCCGTCATTGCGCGCCAGCGCGAGGTCGCGGCGCAGCGTCATCAGGTAGGCGTGTGCCCTGGTCAGCGCGTCGCCGTAGCCGCGAATCCGCTGGTGCTGCGCGTCGACCTTCTGCGTCAATGCCGGGAGCAGATCGTCGAGCACGTCCCAATCGACCTCGTCGAGCAACTCGCCGAGTTCCTTGATCAGCGGAAGGAACTCGGTGCGCCCGGTGCTGTCGCGGATGCGGGTGAGCAGAGTCCAGCCCTGATCGCGCCGCGGCTCGAGCTGCTGCAGCAGCCATCGCTCACCCTCGACCGCGTCGAGCTTGCCCCTGTCGAGCTGCTCGACCAGCCGCCGTACGTCTGCGAGCGTCTTCGACTTATGGTCCAGATCGAGGACGAGCCGAGTCAAACTGATGACATCGCGTGTCATCGGCTATCGACTCCCGCTGATGCTGAACATTCGATTCTGAATCTCGTCGATCGTGTCGTTCAGCCTGGCAAGTTGCTCCTGAAGGTCCTTCATCGGTCCCCGGTTGATCGTACGCACGGATTCATCGGGCGATTCGGTCTTGTTCAATTCTTCGAGCAGATCCGACAGCGCTGCCTGATTGCGCTGGTTGACCTCGAGTTGCTGCTTCAGCTTCCTCCATTCGCGCGCGTGCCCGGGATCGAGCGCCCCGAGCGAGGCAGGCTGACGGCTGCCGGTCGCCCGCGAGGCGCGCGGCGCCGAGTTCACGAGAGGGATCGGCGCGGCAGCACTGGTGGAGAACGTCGCCATCCCCCATTCCCGACCGCCGGGATTCACGGTGTCGCTCAGAGCGCGCGCTACGCTGATCGCCTCCTCGATCGAAAATCCCTTCATCAGGCAACGGTAGAATCCGCTGGCGAAGGTGACGCAGAAATCGACCTGTACCTGCTCGCGCATTCCGATCACGTTCGGAATATGCCTGGCGAACTGTCGCGTCAGCCGATGCGTGTTGCAGGCGTTCAGAAAGAGCAGCCGGGGTCCTCGAGCCGCGGGCTTCACACGCCTCAGCATCTCGACGGTCAGGCCGTCGGTGCCACTCAGCACGAGGGCCTGGGGCGAGAGCGGCGCACCCGGAATCTGCTCGTTGGCAGAGCCGGAAAAATGCACGGCGTCGAAATCGGTCGACGACATGATCTCGAGAAAGTCAAAAGCTGTCGCTGATGGTATTTGCGTGATCTGGATCCGCCCGGCCTCACTTTCGGCGATCCGTTGCAGAATATCCAGATCGCGCTCGGTGCCGAGATGGCCGTCGCGATCGGGCGTGGTCACGAAGGCGAGGCGCAATGGCGCGCTCGCACTCGGGTTCGACGTTGCGAACGGCACGATCGGCTCGACCTGGCGAACGATCGGGCGACGTGAGGAGAGTGCCAGGAAATCATTGCGGGTCGGATCATAGAGGAATTCCCATGGCAGGTCCTCGATCAGCGTCCCGGGGGTCGCGGATATGCAGATGCGCAGCCGTGCATCCGCCTTATCGGCGCGCGCGGCGCTTTCGCGATAGATCCATCCGAGCTCGCCCTGAAACAGCGAGTTGAACAGCCGGGTTCCGAGATCCTTGACGGGGTCGAGAAGGGAGGGGGCGCCGCGTCGCGTCGCGCCGCGTTGCGAGGCCGACCGGATCGTGTCGTAGGCCTCGAGCAATTCATGCGGCATGATCTTGAAAGAGACATCGTCGCTCACCTGCTGCGAGATGAGCTCGGCCACGCAGGACGCTTTCGCCTTGAGGAGCAGGGGATCCGAACTCGGCACATCCAACGCGATGCGCAGGTTGTGGAACGGACGCGACTCGGAGTCCTTTTCGGCAAGCAACGTCAACATGCGACCGCCTCACTCCCCCCGGGTCATGCGATGCGCGCCGAGCCGCAACCCTCCGCCCCGGTTTGCGCCCGCTCCTCCGCGACACGCTGACACGATCTGCGCCGAGCCGATCGATTGACGTTCCACGGCAATGTGTAGTTTCAATAGGCGCAGTTGGCGAGCGCCCCTGACGGGTGATTCTTCGAGGTGGGCCCATGACAGGATCACTTTTCGCCCTTCTCGTCGGCATTGACGCCTATCGCGACCCGGTTCCGGCGCTACGTGGCTGCGTCAACGACATAAACGAGATCGCGGTCGTTTTGGAAGAGCTTGGTGGCGGCGTATATACGCCCGAGCTGTTGCTCTTGAAGGACGCGGATGCCACGCGCAGCGCGATCATCGATGGATTTCAGCGGCATCTCGGCCGGGCCGGGCCCGGCGATAGCGTGCTGTTCTACTACAGCGGCCACGGTTCTCAGGAACCGGCGCCGGAGGAATTCTGGCACGTCGAGCCCGATCACCTCAACGAGACGCTGGTCTGTTACGACAGCCGCGACCGCGGCAACTGGGACCTCGCCGACAAGGAACTCGCCGCATTGATCGAGCAGGTGGCGCGGCGGGGCGCGCACGTGCTGTGCGTGCTCGATTGCTGCCATTCGGGCAGCGGAACGCGCGCCGCACTCGAAGGGGCCATCGGGGTGCGGCGTGCGCCCACGGACCAACGCGAGCGGCCGATCGAGAGTTTTCTCCCCGGCGCGCGGGAAGCCGCCACGGCTGCCGACGCGGATGCGGGCTGGGCGGTGATGCCGGCCGGACGGCACATCTTGCTCGCGGCCTGCCGAGCGAGCGAAACCGCCAAGGAGGTCATCGAGGCGGGACGCTCGCACGGTGCCTTCTCGGCCTCGCTCCTCGCCGCGCTGCGTCAGTCCCGCGGCGCCGTCTCGTATCGCGACCTGATCAAGCGGGCCGAAGCGCAAGTCCGGCTGCGTGTCGTGCAGCAGGTCCCACAGATCGAGACGAGCAACCCGGACGATTTGCAGAGCCTGTTCCTGGGAAGGCCTGCTGCGGCGAAGCTCGCCCATTTCACGCTGCGCTACGATCCTCATCTCGCCTGGGTCATCGACGGCGGCGCCATCCATGGAGTCGCCCCGCCCACGGGAGCGGAAACGACGCTGTTCGCCATCCACCGGCTCGGTACGGATGTCCAGGACCTGCGCCGGCTCGACAAGGCGCTCGCCACCGCGGCGGTGACGAGCGCGCACGCAAACCTGAGCCAAGTCGCGCTGAAACCCGCAGACGCGCTCGACCCGCAGCTGACCTACGATGCGATCACGGTCTCGACGCCGCTTCCCCCGCTCACGGTGCGCTTGTCCGGCCCTGCGGCGGCGCTCGACTTGGTGCGCACCGCCCTCGCGTCGGACGGTGGTACGGCGTCGCCGCTGGTGCGCGAGGCGGCCGGGGGCGCTGACGCACGCCTGCAGATCACGGTGGTCGACGACGGATTCCGGATCGGGCGCGTCGGCGCGGAACGCCCCTTGGTCGCGGATATCTCCGGGCTGGACGCCGCCGGCGCGCGCCGCGTGGTCGAACGCCTTGAACACATCGCGCGCTGGGAGGCAGTGGCGGCCCTCGGCAACAGCGGCAGCCGACTTCCGGCTGGCATCGTCCAGATCTCAATCCTGCGGCCTGAACCGGGCCAGAGCGGCGAGGTCTGGAAGGAAGCCGATGCGCGCAACGGTTCACGGCTCGACTACACCTATGCGGACGGCCAATGGCACAAACCGCGCCTGCGGATCAAGCTGACGAATTCCGGATCTGAGGACCTCTACTGCGCCTTGCTGTGGCTTGGCGAGAACTTCTCAATCAGCTCCGGGCTGATGCCGGGCGGCGCCGAGCGCATTCCCGCTGGCAGCGGCTTCGCGCTGAACAACGGCAAGGACATCTACGCCAGCGTTCCGGACGAGAAGTGGCAGCGTGGCCAGACCGAAGTGCATGATCTCCTCAAGCTCGTGGTGAGCACGGAGCAGTTCGATCCGACGCTGCTCGACCAGCAGGCTCTCGATGCCTATGTGGCGCGAAGCGGGCCGCGGCGTCAGGTGTCGCGCAACGCGCTCGAACGACTGGCGCGCCGCGTGCACCTGCGCGACCTCTCGATGACGGCCGATGACGACATCATCCCCGACTGGACCACCCATGAGGTCAGTCTGGAAGTCGTACGGCCGCTCGCCGCCGTGGCGGTCCCACCCCCCAACGAGCAGCGTGAGATCGGGGCGGGCGTCACCCTGCTCGGTCATGCGAGCCTGAGGGCCAGTGCGAGCCTCGCCTCCCTGGCCGATGCCGGGAGGGCGCTCGGGCCGCTCACCTCACCGGCCGTTTTCCGCGATGATCCGGCCGCCGCGCAGCCATTCCTGTTCGAGATGGCGCGGGGCGGAGATTCGGGCCTCTGCGCATTGCTGCTCACCGATGTGCAGAACCCGGAGGCCGTTACCAAGGATGCGCCGCTGCGGCTGCACACCCCGGTGCAGCTTGGCTCCGGCGAGCACCTCCTCGCTTATACCTGGGATGGCGCATTCTTCCTTCCTGTCGGCAGCGCGCGGAGGGTCCAAGGCACGACAGAAATCGAGCTGCGGCAGCTTCCCCCACCGCTCCGGCCGGATGAGGACGTGCGACGCGGCATCGTCAGCTCGATCCGCATCTTGTTCGAGAAGCTCGTAAGCCCGTATCTCGGAACCGGATACGACTACCCGCGCCTCGCGGCGGTCTGTTTCGACGACAATGGCGAGCCACGCTACGACTACGCGGCGGAGCCGGTCAGCCACAGGGTGGCCGCCGCCACACGCATCCTGCTGTACGTTCATGGTATCCTCGGCGACACGCTCGGCATGACGTCATCGTCGCGCGTGCCGGTCGCACTGCTCAACGCGGCACCGCAATGTATCGGCGACCGCTACGATCTCGTGCTCGCCTTCGACTACGAGAACATCCATACCGACATCGAAACCACTGCGCGCGCGCTGAAGGACAAGCTCGCCGCGATCGGACTCGGTCCGGATCACGGCAAGACGCTGCATATTGTGGCGCATTCCATGGGCGGGCTGGTGGCGCGCTGGTTCATCGAGCGCGAGCACGGCAATCGTGTCGCCCAGCATCTCGTCACGCTTGGCACGCCGCATGCGGGATCGCCCTGGCCGACCATCGAGGGTTGGGCGACCGCGGCGCTCGCGCTCGGACTCAACGGCCTCGGCGCGGCGGCCTGGCCCGTGACAGTGCTCGGCCACCTCGCCGGCGCGATCGAGACCGTCGATGTGACGCTCGACGAAATGGCGCCGAACTCGCCGTTCCTGGCCACGCTCGGCCAAAGCCCCGATCCCAAGACACCCTACACGCTGCTCGTCGGCAATACGTCGATCATCCCCCGGGCTGCGGGCGACGGCACGTTGCAGGCCCTGCTTGCGCGGCTTGAGCCGCAACGCGTGCTGCATACCGCGACCGCGCTTGCGTTTTTCAATAAGCCGAACGACATTGCAGTTGCAGTAAGCAGTGCCCAAGCCCTGCCAAGTGGCCGTGCACCTGCGCCGAAAACGATTGAGGTCGCCTGCGACCACGTTACCTTCTTCAGCTCCGATGTGGGTCGACAGGCTCTGCTAGATGCGCTGGAAGCCGATGACCTCACCCGGACGAATTGAAGGATTTGAACGCAGCCTTGCGTTCTTGATTGCCGTTGATCGGTATGAAAACGGCATTCCTGAGCTAAGGACACCGGTCTCCGACGCGACAGAGCTTGCGAAGATCCTGGATAAACAGCACGGATTTACGTGCGAGATCATTTGCAACGAGTGTGCAAAGCTCGACAATCTGAGGCATATTCTATCTGATCTAAGCATTCGTGTTAACCGCGACGACCGCGTCCTGTTCTACTTCGCCGGCCATGGCATCGCGCTGCCGAGCGACACAGGGCCGAGGGGCTATCTCCTCCCGCAGGATGCCGCACGAGACTCGACAGACCGCTACTTGTCGATGGTCGAGTTCAACGACGCGCTCGCGGCCCTGCCCTGTCGGCATATGCTCGTCATCCTGGATTGCTGCTTTGCGGGCGCGTTCCGCTGGTCGAGCACTCGCGATCTCAGCCTCGCCCCGGAGAACCTGCATCGCGAGCGCTACGCCTGGTATGTTCAAGATGCCGCCTGGCAGGCGATCGCCTCGGCTGCCCACGACCAGAAAGCCCTCGACGTTGCGGACGGCGAGGCTCTGGGAGCACGCGGCCAGACGGCAGGTCACTCCCCCTTTGCCGCAGCCTTGATAGATGGACTTACCGGAGCAGCCGATCGCAAGCGTGCCGACGGCCCCGGAGATGGCGTGATCACCGCAACGGAGCTGTTCCTGCATTTGGAGGATCAGCTCATGCCGCGGCCCAGCAGCGGCCGACCGCGGCAGACGCCGATCCTGTGGCCCCTGACCAAGCACGACAAAGGCCAATTCGTCTTTCTCGTGCCGGGGACGGAGCTGAACCTGCCGCCAGCTCCACCTCTCGATCCGGACGCTAATCCCTGGCGTGGTTTGAATCCATACGAAAGCCGGCATGCCGGCCTGTTTTTCGGGAGGCGCATGGCGAGCGACCGGCTGCTCGAGCAGGTTCTGCGCGATCCGCTCGTCGTGGTCACGGGACCGTCCGGGATCGGGAAGTCGAGCCTTGTTCAGGCTGGACTGCTGCCGCGCCTGCCCCCTCATATCCGCCCGATTGTGGTCAGGCCCGGTCCTGCCCCCTTCGTCAGCCTCGCTGCGGCTCTCGCATCGGAGGCAACCCCCGGTGCCTCCCCCAAGGCAGCCGATTTGGAAGTCGATCGGTCGAACGCGCTTGCACGTTGGGTGAAGGATCAGCACTCCGCCGCGCGTCAAATCCTGCTGGTTATTGATCAGGCCGAAGAACTCGTCACGATGAGTCGTGATGAAGACATCGTTCGTAACTATATAGCGCTAATCAGTGACGCACTAAAATCAGACGAAAAATTTCGTATCGTGGTTACGGTCCGATCGGATTTTGAGCCGCAGTTTGCCCAGACGGCCTTAAAAAACCTGTGGTTATCGTCACGGTATTTAGTTCCGCAGATGACACAAGACGAGCTGCGCCGAGTGATCGAGGGTCCGGCCGCCGTCAAGGTGATGCGGTTCGAATCCACGGATCTTGTCGACATTCTCGTCAACGAGGTCGTGCAGATGCCGGGTGCATTGCCGCTCCTGTCGTTTGCCCTGAGCGAGATGTACGCGAACTACATCCGTCGGCACGCGGACGACCGCACGCTGACGGCGAAGGACTACGACGCCCTGGAGGGAGGTGTCGCAGGCTCGCTCCGGGTCCGGGCCAACCGCCTCTTCGACGAGCTCGATGGGTATCACAAGTTATCGACCCGTCGGGTGCTCGAACGGCTCGTGTCGGTCGAATCGGGTGAGCTCGCACGCCGTCGCGTACCCCGCCGTGAACTCGAGGTCGTCGAGGCGGCAGAAAACGAACGAGTTGGTTCTATTCTTGAGCGCTTCATCGATGCTCGGCTCATCATCATTAGCGACGTCGAGGCGGAGCCGCATCTCGAGCTGGCGCACGATGCGTTGATATTTGGCTGGGATCGTCTCCTTGCCTGGGTCCGCGCGGATCTGGAACACATCATCGCCTTGCGACGCCTCACGCTCGATGCGGAAGAATGGAGAAGAAGTCAGAATGCTGGACTCCTTTGGGACGACACGGCGCGCATCGCCGTCATCAAACGACTCAAAGTCCAGCCAACCCCCGGCATTAACGCCACTGAAAATCGATTCATCGCCAAAAGTCTTCAACGGAGCAATTTCAATACGGCAGTCCGATGGTCTGCCTTGGCGCTATTCGCATTGTTGGCGTTCGGGGCATCGCTGCTGGCCTATGTCTCGACCGTCCAGCGAAATCGAGCGGTCGCGAATGAGGTACAAGCCTTCGCGTCGCTATCTGGAGCAGCGCTGTCTCAGCACCACGCATCAGATGCAGCGACGTTAGCTCTTGCTGCAATACCTCGAGATCGTGCGGATCGCCGACCTCTATCGAGGGCCGCTTTTGAAGCGCTTTCGGAAGTAACAAAAACAGGTGCGATACCGATCAATGAGATGTCACTGGATGACGCGATTGAGCTAGATGCTTCACAAGATATCAAGTGTATATTTGCCTGGAATAGAAACGGGACACTGCGATTCTGGAATGGCGTCGATTATAAAAATCAACTCGAAGTCAATCATGAAAATATTGAAGGCGTTACTGCCGTCGGGAGTCAAAATTTCGTGGCGTCTTGGGCGAGCACCGGTGAGATCGTGCTGTGGGATTGCTCGAATGGGACCAGGCAAGGCGCGACAATGCGCCACACTGACTCGATTGCAAATATTTCTCCGTCCAATAATGGTGACTATCTTCACTCTTGGTCGACAGACGGCATCATCAAGACCTGGCTCGTGCCGTCAGGCGCAATGTTCGAAACTCCGATCTATCATCAAGGATTGCGGGGAATTAAATTATCTGCCGATGGATCTCGGATTTTGTCGCGGGCTGAAGATGGATCGATACGTGTATGGAGCGTATCGAATAGAGCACAGATCGGCAAAACCATATACACCGATAATAAATACTCTATTGTTGGGAGCGATTTTCACAAATTGGACAATTTCATCATATCGTGGTCGTACGACAACACAATTCGTTTATGGGATTTAGGCACTGGACAGCAATATGGCCCCCCAATGGTCCACAGTGTTGACAACGACGACTTGATCAGCGTTCTTGTGACAGAAAGTCGAGATAAATTGATATCATGGTCTGGAAATATTATCAAAATTTGGAAAGCGGATGATGGCTCGCAGGTTGGCGGCACCATAAAGCATGACGAGATTGTCGGAAGTATCGCTGTTACGAAGCAGGAGGACATGCTGGTATCTTGGAGTGGAGATAAAACGATCAGAGTATGGGATTTGAAAACGCAGGCGGCGGTCGGGTCGACAATGCTCCACGACGCACCACTCTTCAGGGCCGCCGGTGGGAATTCCTGGGGCGGCCGCTTAAATTTCGACGATGACAAAATTCTATCATGGGGTCGCGACGGAAGTCTGAGGCTCTGGGATTTACAGACTGGCAGGCAAATCGGCCCGTCGATGTTTCATCCGACTAAATTGAGTGGTGGGATATTTTTAGGATCCGACTATCGATTATTATCCTGGTCGGTCGATGGAGGAGTTAAAATATGGAATATAGGAAGAAATCAAGCGATGAAGCCGAGATTCAAGACCTCCGACGGAATTCATCACGTCGAGATGAGCCGAGACAAAAATTTTATACTCGCCTGGTCAGGCGACAGCCAGTTGGGACTCAGAACTGCAACCGTATTCGACACCAGATCAGCCACTCCCATCGGTACGCCAGTAAAGACAAGCATCGATATCGCAGGTATGAAATTTATGAACGGCGATAGGACCTCGTTTTCATGGGGTGAGGATGGCACGATTCGAATGCGGGACATTGCTACGGGTCTTCAGCAAGGAGAGCCGATGCGACATGGCGCTTGGGTCCGAGGCGTCCTGGCACTTGAAGACGGCAAGAAATTGGTTTCATGGGGCGACGATTTCAAACTGAAATTATGGAACACGTCAGATCAGAGCAAGATATGTGCCTTCAATGGGCATAGTGGCGGTATCGTAGGCGCGATGGTTCCCAACGGCAAAAATATCTTAATTTCGTGGTCTGACGATGGGACCTTGAAAGATTGGGATTTGGAGGATTGTCGTCAATCTCATGCCGCAATGGTCCATGACCAAGCTGTGAGTGGCGTCCTTGCCGACGATCAATCCGGTCATATCTTTTCGTGGTCTGCAGACGGAACTATAAAAAAATGGGATATCGATCAACATGCCCAATCAGGGCCTTCGCTCGAGCATCAATCTCCCGTAAAGGGGGTGTTGCTGGCAAAAAAACTCAATATGCTGGTGTCTTGGTCGGAAGACTCGACACTGCAAAGATGGAGCGCCGTCGATAACTCGCTCATTGGCGCACCCTTGCAGCACCAATCAAAGATAATCGGCGCCAAATTGAGCAGCGACGAAAAATATGCAGCCGTATGGTCGGAGGATCAGGTTGTTAGCTTTTGGGATTTGAAGACTGGCGAGCAACATGGAAAGCCGATCAATGTTGGCGTTAAAATTCCGGTTTATACTGGCTCCCAAATTATGGGCGTCAAATTCAACGAGGATGATAGTCGCGTTTTTGTGTGGAATGCCGATAATCGACTTTACGTATTTGACAATCAGACGCGGCAACAGATCGGTCCATCGATGCCTCATGTTGGGGATGTCATGACTGTCTCATTCATGTCCGGCGAAAGCGTCATTCTCACAGCGCCGGGAGATGATACTCTTAGGCTCATCGATATTGGATGGCCAAAGGGCAATCTCATTTCGATCATGTGCAGCATGTATACTCCGCCGACCGTGAGCGGATTTCTGGCAACTAATCATATAGATATCGTCGATCCGATCTGTACTTCCGATCAAAAATCTCAGACGATAAATGGAAATTTTCGGCAGACCGGCCTAGTGGAATCGGCCGTCGATCAATTAAAAGGATTTATCAATAAAATTGAAAGATGGAGCGCACACATGACTCAAAGATAATTGGCTCATCGATTTCATGGTCAAATGTTTTATCACATTCAATTTGAGGTGATTTCCAAACAATCACTCCGAACTACTATTGTCCTCCGACATTCTGCAGATGCCGGAGACCCGTGTCGCGGCCGTCATCGGGATACGGGACGACCTCAGGCACCATCGTCTTGCGGCGGTGACGTTGCCGCGCCGTCAGCCGTGATCCGCCTCCGGGACGAACTCCTCCCGCATCGGCGTGAACACGTCGGTCAGCGCGCCGGCCTCGACCGCGACGGCGGAGTGGACCGCACCGGAGGGGACGAGGAAACTGTCGCCGGCGACGAGCCGCGCGGTCTCGCCCGCGATGGTGATGTCGAACACGCCCCGCTCCACCAGGGTGCACTGGACGTGCGGGTGGGAATGCGCCGGGCCGACGGCGCCGGCCTCGAAGGCGACCCGCACCAGCATCACGCCGTCGTCGTAGGCGAGCACCTGCCGGCGCACGCCCTCCCCGGCCGGCTCCCAGGCGATGTCCGCCCCCCGGGTGAAGACCTGTCCGCGCCGTCCCATCCGGTTCTCCTATTTCACGAAGCCCATGCTGCGGGGCAGCCACAGGGTGATCTCCGGCACGAAGGCGATCAGCACCAGGCAGACGAGCAGCAGCAGCAGGTACTTGGCAATCGGCCGCACCGTCTCCTCCAGGGAGACGCCGCCCACCGCGCAGGCGGTGTAGAGGCCTAAGCCCAGCGGCGGCGCGAACAGGCCGAGTCCCATCGCGATGATGAGCACGATGCCGTAATGCAAAGGCGCAATGCCGAAACCCTGCGCCACAGGGAGGAGCAGCGGCCCGAAGATGATCAGCGCCGGCGCGCCCTCGAGCGCCGCCCCCATCACCACGAGGAGCGCGATCGAGACGAGCAGGAAGATCCAGGCGCCGCCGCCATGGCTCATCGCGATCATCGCGTCGGCCAGCGCGTGCGGGACCTGGTTGATGGTGAGCGAGAACGCGACGGTCTGCGAGGCAGCGACCACGAACAGGATCATGCCGGCGAGCGTCGCGGAACGCACGAACAGGTCGGCGAGCGCCCGGACCGAGAGCTCGCGGAAGCACAGGATCCCGGCCGCGATCGCGTAGACGACCGCGAAGGCGCCGATCTCGGTGGCGGTGGCGAAGCCCGACCGGTAGCCGCCGAAGATGATGACGATCACCCCGAGGCTGACCGCGCTCGACCACAGGAGGTGGCGCAGGCTGTGGTGCGAGCGCTCGACCGGGGCCGGACGCGCGCGCGCCGAGAACACCACCACGCCGGCGATGAGCGCCGCCGCCATCAGCAGAGCCGGCAGGATGCCGGCGGCGAACAGGCCGCCGATCGAGATGTTCGCCACGTAGCCGAGGATGATGAGGTTGATGCAGGGCGGGATCGTCTCGGCCATGATCGCGCTGGCGGCGAGCAGCGCCACGCCCTCGCGCGGGTCCTGGCCGGAGCGGCGCATCGCCGGCACCGTCACCGTGCCGACCGCGGTCACGTCGGCGAGCTTCGAGCCGGAGATGCCGGAAAAGAGCACCATGGCGAGGATCGTCACGATGCCGAGCCCGCCCCTTCGCTCGCCGATGGCCCGGCGCAGGAGCTCGATCAGCCGCACCGACATCCCGTTCACCTCCATGGCGAGGCCGGTCAGGACGAAGAACGGGATCGCGAGCAGCACGAAATTGTCGATGCCGCTCGAGGCCTGCTGGGCGAAGACCGCCGGGTCGATGCCGCCATCGGCGGCCAGGAAGGCGAGCGCGCCGACCGAGAGCGAGAAGGCGATCGGGATGCCCGACCCCAGCGCCAGGGCGAAGCCCAGGAGGAGGAGCGCCAGCGGGCTCGGGCCTGCGTCGGGCAGGAGGATCGACCACGCCGCGATGAGGCCGACGAGCCCGGCGAGCGTGAGCGCGGCAAGGGCGACGTCGCGCCCGCGGAGGCCCGGGAGCCGCGCGGCGAGGAACACCGCCATGCAGGCCCCGCCGACCACCATCGGATAGATGAACAGGTTCTGCGGCAGGCCGAAGGGCGTGACCTGCGTTGCGGCGGTCGCCGCGTAGGACAGGGCGCAGGCGGCGAGCGCGAGCGCGACGCCGAGCTCGACGAGGAGGCCGGCGGCCTCCATGAC
>JAEWKL010000794.1 GCA_023386115.1 Pseudomonadota bacterium | reverse complement strand
CCGGCCGAGGGCGAGGGCGAGGCGCATGTAGCGCCGGTCGGCCTCGTCTTGGGTGAGGTCCCGGGCGCTCACGACGCGCGGCTCCGCGGACGACGGGCCGGCGGCGCCAGATCGATCGGGGGCGGCGGGTCGGCCGGCGGCGATTCGTCGGCGACCGCCGCCTGGGCCGCGCCGGCGGCGAGGTGGCCCAGAAGCTCCTCGAAGTCGCGGGCCTCGCGAAAATTCTTGTAGACCGAGGCGAAGCGCACATAGGCGACGTCGTCGAGGCCCTTCAGCCCCTCCATCACCGCCTCGCCGATCGCCTCGCTGGTCACCTCGGCCTCCCCGGTGCTCTCGAGCCGGCGGGTGATGCCGCTGACCAGCCGCTCGATCCGCTCCGGCTCGACCGGGCGCTTGCGGAGCGCCGTCTCGACCGAGCGTTGCAGCTTGTCGCGGTCGAACGGCACCTTGCGGCCCGAGCGCTTGACGACGATGAGCTCGCGCAGCTGCACCCGCTCGAAGGTGGTGAAGCGGCCGCCGCAATCCGAGCATGTGCGCCGGCGCCGGATCGCCGAGCTGTCGTCGCTCGGCCGCGAATCCTTCACCTGCGTGTCGAGGCCGCCGCAATAGGGGCACCGCATCGGCCGCCCGTTCCTCTGGTACGAAAAAGGGCCGGTCCCGCACGGGCGGGACCGGCCCCGGAAGGGGCGTGTTCTAGAGCGCTCCCGGCGGAAGGGGAAGCCAGGAGATCAGGCGCTCACACCTCAGCCGTAGATCGGGAAGCGATCGGTGAGCGCGTGGACCTCGCGCTTGACCGCTTCCTCGGCGCCTGCATCCCCCGCCTCGCCGGCGCGGTGCAGGCCGTCGAGCACCTGCACGATCAGCTCGCCGACCGTCTTGAATTCGGCGACGCCGAAGCCGCGGGAGGTCGCGGCCGGGGTGCCGAGGCGGATGCCGGAGGTGATCGTCGGCTTCTGGGGGTCGAACGGCACGCCGTTCTTGTTGCAGGTGATGCCGGCGCGGGAGAGCGCGGCTTCCGCCGCCTTGCCGGTCAGCTCCTTGGCGCGCAGATCCACCAGCATCAGGTGGTTGTCGGTGCCGCCCGAGGTGATGTCGTAGCCGCCCGAGATGATCGTCTCGGCGAGCGCCCGGGCGTTCTCGACCACCTGGTGGGCGTAAGCCTTGAACTCCGGCCGCAGGGCCTCGCCGAAGGCCACCGCCTTGCCGGCGATGACGTGCATCAGCGGCCCGCCCTGGAGGCCGGGGAAGATCGCCGAGTTCAGCTTCTTCGCCAGCGCCTCGTCGTTGGTCAGGATCATGCCGCCGCGCGGGCCGCGCAGGGTCTTGTGGGTGGTGGTGGTGACGACGTGGGCGTGCGGGAACGGCGAGGGATGCGCGCCGCCCGCCACCAGGCCGGCGAAGTGGGCCATGTCGACGAAGAACACCGCGCCGACGCTGTCGGCGATCTCGCGGAACCGGGCGAAGTCCCAGTGGCGCGGATAGCCCGAGCCGCCCGCGATGATGACCTTCGGCTTGTGCTCCTGGGCCAGGCGCTCGACCTGCTCCATGTCGATGCGCTGGTCCTCGCGCCGCACGGTATAGGAGACCGGCTTGAACCACTTGCCCGAGACGTTCGGCGGTGCGCCGTGAGTGAGGTGGCCGCCGGCGGCGAGGTCGAGGCCGAGGAACGTGTCGCCGGGCTGCATGGTCGCCATGAACACGCCCTGGTTCGCCTGGGAGCCGGAATTCGGCTGCACGTTGGCGAACTCGCAGCCGAACAGGCGCTTGGCCCGCTCGATGGCGAGGTTCTCGGCGATGTCGACGAACTCGCAGCCGCCGTAATAGCGCCGGCCCGGATAGCCCTCGGCGTATTTGTTGGTCAGCACCGAGCCCTGCGCCTCGAGCACGGCGCGCGAGACGATGTTCTCCGAGGCGATCAGCTCGATCTCGTGCTGCTGGCGGCCGAGCTCCTTGGCGACGGCGCCGGCGAGCTCCGGATCGGCATCGGCCAGCGACGCGGAGAAGAACGAGTTGGACCGGGAAGTGGCGGCGGTGCCCACGCTCATGATGGCCTCAGGGTTCGTCGGGAGCCGCCCGGACGGAGCGCCGGTGCGGAGATAAGCGACTGGGATCGGCCGGCTTCTACACGCGGGCGGCGCGAGAGTCCAAGGCCGCAGCCCCGGACCTTCGTCCGCGCGCCGCGGCCATCGGGCTTTCGCGCGGAGACCCAGCGGCAGGATCTCCGGCACACAATCACCGGGCTCGGAGCCCAGAGCTATGATTAGAGGCGATTTGCGTCAAGCGCTCGGCGCTTCAGAAAAACTGAAGGCACCGTCACAAATCTTTTTGACTGGACTTCAGTAGTGGGGCGGCGGCGGCTCGTCCCCGGTCTCGGCCGGGCGCTCGGCCATCTCGCGCACCCGCTCGCGCAGGGCGGCGACGTGCCGCGTCAGGACATCGATCGCGCTCCACTGCTCGGTCACGATGCGGTTCAGGTCCTCGATCGTGGCGTCCTGGTGGGCGATACGGGCTTCCAGGGCGTCGAGGCGGGATTCGGGGTCCGGGGTCATGAGGGCGTCCCGTCATGTGAAAACGGCCCGGGCTCTCAAGCCCGGGCCGTCGTCAGGTCCGATCGTCCGCGACGATCAGTTGGTCTGGTCGTCGTCGGCGTCGGGGTTGAAGTTGCGCGGGCCGGCAGCGGCGGCGGCCATCGAGGCGGTCGGGGCGCCGGCGCCGTCGCGCTTGTAGATGTCGTCGCGGAACTGCACGAGGCCGTCCGGGGTCGACCAGGCGGTGATGTAGGTCCAGTAGACCGGGATCGGCGCCAGCGGCCGGGCATCGACCCGCTGGCCGCTCTGGATGATCGACTCGATCGTGTCCGGGTTGGCGTTCGGGGTGCCCTGCAGGATCCAGGACACGTAGTCGCGCACGTTCTGCACGCGCACGCAGCCCGAGGAGACGAAGCGGAAATCGTCGCCGAAGATGCCCTTGGCCGGCGTGTCGTGCATGTACACGCCGTGCGGGTTCGGGATGTTGATCCGCACGAAGCCCATCGAGTTCAGGTCGACGCCCGGATCCTGGCGGAAGCGGTAGCGGGTCGCCTCGTCGGAATGCCAGTTGACCTGGGCGGGCGGGATCTCGCGGTCGCCGTTGAAGATGCGGATCTTGTTGTCCGTCAGGTAGGACGGATCCTTCTGCATCTTCGGGATCAGGTCCTTCTTGATGATCGAGGCCGGCACCGTCCAGTAGGGGTTGAAGTTCACCTCCTGGATCTTGGCGTTCATGATCGGCGACTGGCGGTCGATCTTGCCGACGCCGGCGGCGTGCCGGGTCGCGACGTGGTCGCCCTCGACCGTCTCGACGAGCGCCGCCGGGATGTTGACGATGACGTAGCGCTCGCCGAGGCTGCCCGAGTAGGAGCGCAGCCGCACCGCGTTCAGCTCGAGCTGGCGCAGGCGCACGTCGGCCGGGACGTTCATCGCCTGCACGGTGGTGACGTTCATCGCGCCGGTCTGGTTCAGGCCGTGGCGGGCCTGGAACCGGCGCACCCCGGCCTCGACGTAGGAATCATAGACCGGCGAGGAGCCGGCGGCCGGGTCGAGATCGCCGGAGGCGATCAGGCGCTGGCGCAGGGCCGTCACCGCCGGGCTCTTCGAGCCGACGCGCAGGCGCTCGGCGCCGGAGATCGACTGCCAGCCGCCGCGGGCCACGATGTCGCGGTAGCGCTCGACCATCTGCTCGGTCGCCGCCAGGGTCTGGGGCGAGAGGATCGGCGTGTTGGAGCGCTGCACCCGCATCGTCGCGGCGGAGTCGTAGTTCTGCGCCCACTCGGCCTGGGCCAGCGACCCGCCCCGGTCCTGCGCCAGGGCCGGGAGGGCGGCCGCGGCCAGGAGAGCCAGGCCGAGCGAACCGGTGAGGGAAACGCGTGTCAGCATGGGAAATCTGCTCTCGAACCTGTGACGCGGGACGCTTGACGCCGGCAGGCCTGATCGCTGCCGGGTTGCGCCCCATTCTATGGCCCGTGACGGTGCCGGGATGCGGTTAAGACACTATGAGGAGCGGGCCAGATTGTGGCGCCGGGCGGGCGCCGCTGTGGAGCCCGGAGCTGGGCTGTGGACTGCGGTAATTGTGCAACGCACCGCCCGGGCCGCGGCGTCGCTGGAGCCCGGCACCGGCATGGCGAAGCCGGGCCGTCTCGGCTATGTCTGGCGCATGAGCGGAACCAGGCAGGCACCGGGCGGGAGGATGGCGCGCTGGCGCGCGCTCGCCGCCGTGCTGTCGCTCTACGGGCTGGTGCTGCAGGTCTTCCTCACCGGCCTTGCCCCGGTCCCGGTCGCGGCGGGTGCCGGCCTCCTCTGCCCGTCCCATCAGGACCCGGCGGGCGGCGGGCCGCCCGTCCACGCTCATGCCTGCTGCACCTTCGCCTGTCAGGTCCCCCTCGCCCCGCCGGGTTCGGCGGCGGCCCATGCCTGGCCGCCCCGGGCGGCGGTCTTCCTGTCCTGGTCCCTCGCGGCGGCGGCTCCGGCC
>JAEWKL010000131.1 GCA_023386115.1 Pseudomonadota bacterium | reverse complement strand
GGGCCGGCGCGTCACCTCTGGCGGAGGACGATCAGCCGTTCTTGGACCAGCCGTTCTTGGATCAGCCGTTCTTGGACTGCAGGCCGATCGCCACGAAGCGGGTGCCCTTGTCGTTCTTGACCCGCATCAGCACCGCCTTGCGGCCGTCGCTCTCCGCGGCGCGGATGCGGGCGGCGACGTCGGAGAGGGTCGAGACCGGCTGGCCGCCGACATCGAGGATGATGTCGCCCTCCTGGATGCCCTTGGCCGCGGCCGGGCCGTCCGGATCGACGCTCACCACCGCGACCCCCTCGTGGCCGGCCCCGACCTGGTCCGCCGGGGCGAGGCCCAGGCCCAGCCTCGGCTGGCTGTCGCCGCGGCGCCCGCCGCGATCGTCGAGGCTCGCCACCTTGGTATCGTTCGGCAGCGTGCCGAGGGTCACCTGGGCGGTCTCGCTCTTGCCCCCGCGCAGATAGGCGAGGTCGACCTTGGTGCCGGGCTTCAGCGAGGCGATCTTGCGCGACAATTCGCGGGCATCGGTCACCGGCTCGCCGTTCACCGCCTGGACCACGTCGCCGGACTTCAGCCCGGCCTTGGCGGCGGGCGTGCCGTCCTGGGCGCTGGTCACCAGCGCACCCTTGGCCTTGTCGAGGCCGAGGCTGTCGGCGATGTCCTTCGTCACCGGCTGGATCTGGAGGCCGAGATAGCCGCGGGCGACCTTGCCGTCGGTGCGCAGCTGGTCGACCACCGCCTGCACGGTCTCGGAGGGAATCGCGAAGGCGAGGCCGACATTGCCGCCCGACGGCGAGGCGATCGCGGTGTTGACGCCCACCACCTCGCCGGAGACGTTGAAGGTCGGCCCGCCCGAGTTGCCCTTGTTGATCGGCGCGTCGATCTGCAGGAAGTCGTCGTAGGGGCCGGCGCCGATGTCGCGGCCGCGGGCCGAGACGATGCCGGCGGTGACCGTCCCGCCGAGGCCGAACGGGTTGCCGATCGCCACCACCCAGTCGCCGACCTGCGGCGCGCCGTGGGCGAGCTTCACGTAGGGGAACGGCGCGCCGTCGGTGACCTTGAGCAGCGCCAAGTCGGTCTTCGGGTCGGTGCCGATGATCTTGGCCGGCAGAGTGCGGCCGTCATCGAGGGTGACCTCGACCGTCTTGGCGTTGGTCACCACGTGGTTGTTGGTCACCACATAGCCGTCGGCCGAGATGAAGAAGCCCGAGCCCTGCGCCGCGCCGCCGTGGCGCTGCGGGCGCTCCATGCCGCCCCCCATGCCGCCATTGGGACCGCCCTCGCCGAAGCGGCGGAAGAACTCGCGCAGCTGCGGCGGCACGTTCTGCAGGTTCGGCCGGCCGCCGCCCTCCTCGTCGTCCGAGGCGTCGTCCGAGAGCTTCACCTTCACCGAGACGACGCCGGGCTTCACCCGGTTGACGATCGGCGCGAAGCTGCCCGGCGGATGCTCGGCGGTGGTGATCGGGGTCTGCGGCAGGGCCTGGGCGTAGGCGGGGGTGCTCGGCGGCAGGAAGGTGGTGCCCAGCGCGCCGGTGGCCACCAGGGTGACGGCCGCCACGGAGGCGAGGGCCTTGCGGTGGAAGCGGGACGCGTCGGTCGTCTTGTCGGTCGTCTTGGGCATCGGGGAAGGCTCCATCGGGCGAGGGCCGCGCTCGCGGCCGGTCGATGGGGCCATTATGGTCGGCGGGCCTGACCGCTCCGTGGCCCGAAGATTACGGTTTGGTCAGGCACGTCCGGCCCTGCGGCACGCGGCCTCGGAACGCCCGGCCGCGATCCGGGCTTGACGGACGGCCCACCGCGATCCCTGTCCCTCCGATCCCAGTCCGTCCCGGACGCCCCCGCCCTCGAGGATTCCCATGGACGTCGTCGTCTCGGTCATCTCCCTGCTGCTGGTGCTCGTGCTGATCGCCCGGGGCGTGCCGGGCCGCAACCTGCTGGTCGTGCTGGCGGTGGCGCTCGCCGTGGTGGTGCTGGTCGTCGGGATCGAGCGGGCCGGCCTGTGGCCCGAATCGTTCCACACCCGCTAGAGGATCCTCCGACGAAGCGGATGCCGGTTCGTCGAAGACAATACGGCAAGATCAAAGACCTAGAGCACCATCCGATTGCAACGCGATCGGACGGTGCTCTAGAAGGCCCCGATGCCCGCCCTCCCCCTCGTTCTCTACCCCGACCCGCGCCTGCGCCTGGCGGCGCCTCCGGTCACCGCCTTCGACGAGGCCTTGCGCACCGTCGCGGGCGACCTGCTCGACACCCTGCTCGTCGTCTCGGCGCTGGGCCTCACCGGCCCGCATGTCGGCGCGCCGGTGCGGCTGACGATCATCCGGGCCGGGCTCGACCTCGCGCCGCGGGTCTACGTCAATCCGGAGCTGATCTTGACCTCGCCCGAGACCGCACGCCACCGCGAGGGCAGCGTCTCGATGCCGGGCGTCGACGAGGAGGTCGAGCGGCCGGCCCGGGTGCGGGTGCGCTGGCGCGACCTCGACGGCGCGGCGCACGAGGCCGAGGAGGAAGGTTTTTCCGCCGCCTGCCTCCAGCACGAGATCGACCAGCTCGACGGCGTGTTCTGGATCGAGCGCCTGTCGCGCCTCCGGCGCGAGCGGGTGCTCAAGCGCTACGCCAGGCTGCGGCGGGGCTGAGGCAAGCGGGGCGCTTCCTCCTGGGCCGAGCCTCCCGGAGCACATCCGCCTTAACCGGACGGGAAGCCTCGGTCGGGCAGGCTGCCGGCTCGACTCCCGTGCCGGAACGGCAGGCCCGGCGCGGCCGTTATCTTGGCAATCCGGCCGCTCCGGCGGCCTTGACGCCTTCGACGAGGACGCCGATGCGCCATCTCCGCACCTTCCTGATCCCGGCCGCCCTGCTGGCGACCACGCTCGCGGCATCCGCCCAGCCGGGTCCGCCCTACCGCTACGGCCCGCGCGACATCGATGCCACCGGCACCGTCGGCGGCCGCGCTCCGTGGTCCGCGCCCTGGGTGTACGACACCGGTGGCGACAACGACCGCCGCCCTGAACTCCCCGCCTACCAGCAGGGCGGCGGCCAGCAGACCGGCGGCCCGGCGCGCAACCTGCTGCCGGATGACGGGCTGCATATCTTTCCGCGGTGAGCTCGCCCTGACAGCGCCGACAAGAAGTAGACCGCGTCGCAGGCCGCCATCCCTTGAGCATCACCCGATCATGTTGCGATCGGGTGATGCTCAAGGTCTTCGATCGTGCCGGATTTTCTTCGACGATCCGGCATCCGTGTCGCCGGATCACGGTCTCGTGCATCGACGCATTCAGAGGATTCGCGGGAGGCGTGAGCCGTGCGAGTCTGAAGCATGGCTCACAATCGTGAAACTCGAGACCTTATGATTGATTGATCGTACCGCTTCGGATGGATAAATCTCGGGGTTTGAATACAGTTTTGGTTCATGATCGCCCGATGTAATTACCCTGGGGGGTATCGAGACGAGTCGATCCAGTCTCGACGCGGGTGTCGAGTCCCTCCTGCCGTCTGACGGTTTGGCTGATTCCCTGTCGGGATGAGCCGCAGCGATCTGGAGCGCCTGAGCAAGGAGGAGCTGATCGAGCTGGTGCTGAAGCTGCATCGGCCCGAGAAGAGCGACGCCCTTCGCCACACTGCTCGCCACCATCACCCCCGGCAATCCCGCTACAGGACGTGCCGACGAACGCGCGTACCAAAAATACCCCGTGGGTAAATACAGCGCGAGTTCCAAGTACACCAGGTAGATAATGAGATGATCACGATCGCCATCTCGACAACGCCAAACCCTATAAATTGTATATCTGGGAGATTAACAATTCCAATAATCATAACATGAAGGGGATCGGTACCAGATCATGAGGCTATCAAGTACTTAACACTTAGACAAAGCACTACACAGCCGAACAATCATCGAATCATCTGGATCGCGCTGTAGTCAGTTGCCGAATTCGATGCAGGATTTGCTTTATTTTGTTCAAAAGATCAGCCCTCCCTTTTGATCAGAGGACGTCGCTAGATCATGGGTGTTCGCAATCAGCGGTCTATTAAGGATGCAAAGGAAGGGCTTAGCGCGTAGAAACCGAACCCAATAAGGATCAGGCCCGAAATATACGTTATCCAGATTGTGAAGCGCTCCGACACACGTCGGCGTAACAAGGCGACCCCGCCGCTCAAGACGAGCCACCACAACAATGAGCCGAGAAAGACGCCCGCAACGACGGAAACCACATTCGTAAATATTGGAGCGCTAGCCAGGCCGAAGCCGGCGAAGATGGCAGCGAATGACAAAATGGTCATCGGGTTGGCGATCGTCAGGAGGAAGGTGGCCGCGACGATCCCGAGAACGTCTCGTGCACCGACCTGCGCCGCAGCGCGCGACGGCTTCAGCCTCAAGCTCTGCCAACCAAGCCACAGCATGAACAGGCCGCCGACGATTTTGACCGGTGCGTTGATCCTTGCCAGGACCCCCGCGAAGGTCGAGAAGCTGATCGCAGCGACGCTGGCATAGACAGCGTCTGCCAATGCTGTTCCTAGGCCTCCGGCCATGCCGGTCCAGAATCCACGTTCGAGCGTACGATTGATGCACAAAACGCCGATGGGCCCGAGAGGCGCTGCGACGGCGAGGCCCAGCAGGAGGCCTTTCCCGAAAAGGAGGAGCGACATCTAAAATGTCCGTCTCTGTTGTTTGTACTGCAAACAGGCTTCGCATGTTGAACCCATTCGGATGGTCATATCAGTCGAACCGACCAAAACCACCCGACCGGACATCAAAATTCTGAGGTGCCTCTCCGCGGCACCGGATCAGGCGCGTGCCAGGCCCTCCGGCCGGCTGCTGGCGGGCCGTGGGCGGAAGCCTGCCACTTCGCGCGCGAGATCTTCCGAGGTTGGGAAATGCGCGCGGTCGAGCACTGGATAGAAGTGCAGCCTGACGCCCTTGGGCCGGGTGATGCGCACGCCCGTCTCGCGATCAGTCTGGCGCGAGGCGATGACGCGGCGCAGAATGCCGCCAATGGCAAAGCTTTGCGCCGGTATCGTGTCAGTCCCCAGTCGCTCGAGCCGGATCTCGCAGATGTCGTTCACCTCGTGATTAACCTCAATGTGAACCGAGTTCGCCTCGGCGTTCCATAGAAACACCTCGCTGTCATGGGTGTCGGGCGAGGTCTGAAGATCGGTTCCCACCTGCTTCCCCCGTAACGCTTGGCGAACATCATTGGAGGTCCCGCATTGAGTGCAGCAGCCGTGCTCATCGAGCGCCACTGGCTCCGCCTTGAGCCCGAACCGGCGCACCGTGACCGCACCGCAACCGGGGCACTGGGTGTCCGAGACGCCGTCGCGGAACATGTTGCCGCAATAGACGTAGCGGATCCCCGCTTGAAGCGCCATTTCACGCGCCCGCAATACAATAGCCTCAGGTGTGCGCCCGACATCAGTGTAGAGATAGGCAGGATGAAAGGCGACGTAATGCAATGGCACACGATCTCCGATGTTCTCAATTATCCATCGATTGGTCCGGGCAATCTCCTCCTCGGTGTCGTTGCGACCGGTGATCAGCAACTGGCTGACCTCGAGATGACGGCTTGAGGCATGGACCTTGCGAATCATATCGAGCACTGGCTTGAGGCGAGCGCCACCGGTGAACTTGCGGTAGAATTTTTCGTCCATCGACTTTAGGGAAATGCTGAAAATATCTATGCAATCGATCAGTTCATCGACTGCTTCCGTTTCAATATAAAATGCTGATTTATATAGTGTGACAATACCCGCCGCTTGCGCCAGACGCGACGTGGCGACGACAAATTCGTGCCAGACCACTGGATCGTTGTAGGTCCAGGAGATCACTTCGATTCCAAGACTTTTGCAGGTCTCGATGATCTGTTCAGGCGTATATCGGCGCACATCGTTCTGATTCAGGTGACGCACCTGCGAAGTTCGCCAGTTTTGACAGAAGTCGCAGGACATCATACAGCCGATATTGCCCAGGCTCAGGATCTTGGCTCCGGGTCTAAAATGATTAACTGCCTCAGTCTCGATGTAATCCATGGTCGCGGCGACTGATTTTCCATAGTTGAAAGTGAACAGCTCGCCGCCCATGTTGCCGCGCACGCCGCATTGACCCATCCGACCATCAGCGATCTTGCAATGGCGCGGACTGAGATTGCAGATTACGCTCGTATCGTCGCCTTCGGCCTTTCGCCAATGCGAGGCGGGGTGGCCGTCCCGCATCCAAGCCACGTTCTTGTCGATCTTCAAGGCACTGCTCCATACTTCGCTGCTGAGACGAGAAAAAACTCAGTCGAGGATCAACTCGGAGATGCCAAACTTCACCTCGCCCTCTTTGGCCGGGGCGAGGTCCTCCTCGACGTAGAAGCGCTCCCAGACAGCGTTGGAATAGAGCTGCCCCTTTCGAGTCAGCCGGACCTCCTCCCCGTCGTCGGTCAGATAGCCCTCCCCGATCAGCGTGCGCAGCTCGGAGCCGTAGACTAGGTCCATCGGCACTCCGAACCGGCTCTGGAAGTCGCTCTTGAACACGACGCCCACCTTCAGACCACGAATCATCACGCGACGTATTTCCTGCTCTTTTGTCAGGTGGGTCGAGAAACTAAGAACCGGCTCGCCTGCCTTGATTTGACTGATATACTGACGAATATCGGCAATATTTGTGTAGATGAATTGATGAATTGCCGATTTGGACGACGCGCCGAAGCCGATCATCGGCCAAGTTCGCCAGTAATAATCTAGGAAACGACAGTACCTCCCGCTACGTTGCGGATGATAATAGCCAGAGGTGCTTCCCATCATGTAGCCTGCATCTTCGAGCAGGTCGAAGGCTCGCACCGCCATCGCTTTCTCCTCCTCAATGAGCGGAAGCTTTTGCCCCTTCTTTTTGATCCAGTTGTGATAGGCGGTGTTATCCCAGACTTCGAGGGGATAAACGGTGATACAAGACATCCCGAGATCAATCGCACGCTTGACCGAATCCTCCCAGATTTCGGCTGTGAGCCCGATGAGTGGATAGATCAAATCGACATTAACGTGGGTGAAACCTGATTTGCGGATCGCACGGACGGCGCGGTCGATATCCTCTCGGTTGTGCGGCCGGTTCGTCGCTTTAAGGATATCTTCGTCGAAACTCTGTATCCCGATCGAGAATCGGGTAAAGCCCGCAGCGAAGAGCGCGTCGATCTTGTCCTGTTCGACGCTGCGCGGATCGAACTCGATCGCGATCTCGGCGCCTGAACAGACATCGAACGTGTCGCGGCAGATTTGCAGGATGCGGATCAGCTGCTCGGCCGAGAGCAGACCGGGCGTGCCGCCGCCGAAATAGATCGCCTCGATGTTGAATTTCGGAAAGACCGGATTCTCCGGAGATCTTCTAATCTCCTGGATTAACGCCTGAACATACGCCTCGCGTAGATCTTCCTTCGAATTCACGTAGACAGTATAATCGCAGAAGTGGCACTTTGTCGAGCAGAATGGAATGTGGATGTATATCGAAGCCCTCTCTTTTCGGAAAAAATTATCGAAGTTTGAATACGTATAGTTGAAAGGGTAAGTATGAATGTTGCGTCGAATGTACTTTTCCTGTTGGATGGGCATGATTTCCCCCATTGAATGAACTGTAAACATGATCGCCAAGGAGAGAGTCCCGACCGCAAATCATGTCAGGGGCGTCAGGTATTGCAGCTTGGGACGTCCGCCGCGATGCGCGGCGCGGTTGGTCCCAAGCGTCGGGCGCCCACAGGACACGAACAGGTCGCGCAGGGCCGCTCGGTCGGTCGCCAGCTCCTCGGCTCCCGCTCGGCCGATCGTCTCAATCGCCGTATCGACCAAGCGGAACTGGAAGCGGCAGCTGCGCGGATCGGGGCGATTCATCTCGCCAGTCCGCACGAAATTCTCCTGCTTACAACCGCCGCTACACAGATACCGGATTGCACAATCCGCGCAGACCGGCGTCTCGTCGATGGACCGCCGCCAGTCGGTCGTCGTCTTGCTAATGACTCCCGTCGTGAAATCACCACTCTTGTATTCTATCTCGCCGACTAATCGGTGACATGGCATGATCGATTGATCAGGCGAGAAGGTGAAGTATCTCCGTCCGCCCGAGCAATGGCCGTTGGCAACCTCGCCCAGCAGAATCATGCGAATGAGGTTCTCGATTTCGAGCACCCCTTTGAAGCGATTTCCAGGCTGAAACAACGACGTGTAGTCGCGCGCCAGCAGGCGGTATTCATCATCAATCTTTTGGTCGCAGAGCGTGTAAATTTCGGTCCTATTTCGTTCGAAAAAGCTATCGCCGAAGACCGGTTCAATAAAATTGTCACTGATCACCGCGGGTAGGATTTGAAACCAGTCGAATATATTAAGCGTTTGCAATTCTCGAACGTCGGTGATCAGAGAGGAGTCCGGAAAGGGCACATAGGTCATGCGCGCGACCAGTGTGATCGCCTCGGAGCGCTCTCGCACCTTGCGGCAATTCGCGACGATCGCGTCGAAGGAGCCCCGCCCTGACAGGCTCGGACGATTGCGGTCGTGGGTAGCCGGCCCGCCGTCGATCGAGACCGAGACGGTGAAGCCGAAGCGCTCGAAGAGCGCTAGCTCACGTTCGCTCAGCCGCGTCGTGAGATTGGTCGAGATGCGGTGGTGAAAGCGGATCCCGATCTCGTCCGCGAGGGCGGACGCGCGATGGCAGAGCGCCTCTAGCGCGTCGAAGTTCATCATCGGCTCGCCGCCGAAAAATTCCAGCCTCACCGCCTCCCCGGTGCGCGCATTAGTGCGGACAAAGCGCAGGATCGCGTCCAGGTCAGTTTGAGTGTTCAATTTGCCCTTGATACGTCCGTAATCACCGCCTTCGGCGAAGCAATAAGTACAGCCCAGGTTACAAACGGAAGTCAGATTAATATTCAGCGCAAGATTCGCGCCGTCAAGCGGCGAAGCCCGTGCCAGCCGGCTCCGGTTGAAATCGCGCAGATAGCCCGAGCTCCGAAGCCGCTCCAGATCCTCACACAGTGCCGCCTCACCTGCTGCCAGCGCGGGCCCGTCGGAAGGAGCGAGGTCTGCCGTGAATTCGTACAGGTCGCTCGATCCTGCATGCAGAATCCAGCTGCGCGAACCTGCTCGGACAATATGGAAATCGGGCGTGGCGTAAGTCTGGCCGAGCATGTTTTCCCTCTGTAATTTGACAGGGATCGGCTGCCTCATGAGCTGAGGCCGATTCGGAATTCCGGTACGCCGTCGTCGTTCAGGACGGCGCGTATCAGCAGCGGATCGGTGGAGCGAAATCGAGTGACGCCCTCGTGGTCCCGAAATCATTCCTCACAGTCTTTGGGCTGAGGCGCGTCAACGTCGCACCTGTATCCTCAATACATGTCGAGAAGGCGTTTAGTAGTTTGTCGTTTCACCCACAATGATTATCATGGGATGAGGCGCTGACCTTTATAGCTTTGGCATCGAGTGTGAAGGCGATCGTGCCTTCCGCTCCTACCGCACCATCGTCCGAGATGGTGGAAGGTGTTGCATTGGCCGTTCACGAATTAAGGCGATGCGTTCTACTGGCCGAAACGGCTGCGGGAGACGCTCTTCGCGTTGCCCACCCGATCCTTTCTTTAGAGTAACCTAAGGTTATAAGCCGGGGTAGTTTGGCGCTAGCGCACATTATACCGCTTGGGGGTGTGGTAGGATGTCGCATACGGTCCCGCGATCGTCGGTTCTCAGGTGTTTGGTCCCGCAGTGTGGTGGTACGATTGCTGCCGCATGGAGGGACGCGCTATGGGACAGGTTCTCCACGGCAGCGCCACGACGACTGAGACGGTCCGTCGGGCAATCCAAGCTCGTCAAGAGA
>JAEWKL010000116.1 GCA_023386115.1 Pseudomonadota bacterium | reverse complement strand
CCGCCGCCCTGAGGGGAGGCGGCGCGGAGGCTCGCGGACGGCGCCGGGGATCGTGGAGCGGCGGAGAGAGGGCCTCCGGCCGGCCGCGCCTCAGGCGAGGATCAGGCCGTGCTGGAACGCGGCGCTGTGGTTGTTCAGGTTCTCGAGGCTCTGGGCGAAGCCGATCAGCACCTCGGCCCGGTCGAGCACGCCATGGTCGAGGGCGTTCGTCCAGTTGGTGAGGCCCTGCGCGTCCGGCGCCCGGTGCAGGGCATTCTCGTAGAGCTCGTTCACGAAGGCATTGTTGCTGGTGCTGGCGCCGTAGGTCTGGACGAATTCCTGCGAGTCGACGAATTGCTGGGCCACCCACTTCAGGCTGGCGCCGGTGTCGAGCACGTTCGTCCAGTTGACGAGGCCGCCGGCATCGGGCGCCCGGTCGAAGGCGGCCCCGTAGAGCAGCGCCGCCGCGCTGGCATTGCCCTGGACGTCGAGGACCACGGTCTTGTCGTTGAACTGCACCTGCGAGACGCCGCTGACCATGTCCATCTTGCCGTCGGCGCGGATCAGGTGCCAGGAGCCGTCGCCCTGCTTGACGAAGTTCCAGTCGCCGTAATTGCCGGATTCGACCAGCCGGTCCTGCCCGCCGCCGCCGGCGATGACGCTGTTGCCGCCGCCGCTCACGAAGATGTCGCTCGCCTTGCCCCCGACGAAGGTGGTGGTGCCGTGGCCGCCGACCAGGGTGTTGCCGAGGTCGTTGGCGATGAGCGTGACGTGGCCGTCGCCGGCATAGGCCGTCTTGACCGTGCTGTCGGCGCTCAGCGTCATGGCGTGCCCGGCGATCAGCGAGGTCGCGCCGGCATGCAGGTCGATGATGTCGTTGCTCGTCGTCGCGGCGGCGTTGATCACCGCGTGGCCCGACGTGGCGTGGACGACGTCCCGGCCTGAGCCCAGCGTGCCATAGGCGTCGGTGAACACGAAGATGTCGTCGGCCGCGGCCGCATCGGCGCCGTGCAGGGCGAGCGTCGCGCCGGTGAAGGTGCCGGTGGCGGCGCCCATCCCCTCGCTCACCTTCAGGGTCCACTGGCCCGCCCCGCCCTCGCTCAGGAACGCATTCGAGCTGAAGGTGAAGGACTGGAAGGCGGTGCTGCCGCCGCCGTGGTCGAGCAGCGTGCTGACGGTGCCGTCGGGCGAGATCAGCTGCACCGTGAGGTCGCTGACCTTGGAATGGGTGCCCTGCAGGGTGATCTCGGCGGTCTCGACGTTGATCGCCTGGCCGACCGTGAAGGTGTAGCTCACGCTCGACCCCGCGGTCAGGGTCTTGGTCTGGGTCGCCGCGACGCTGAGGTTGAGCTCGTTGGCCGAGGTGTTCTGGCCGCTCCAGGTCTCGGCGAGGCGCACGGCGGTGCGGGCGTCGACGACGCCGTAGCCGGTGTCGTTGGAGAACTTCAGGCCGCCGCCGTTCCAGTGATCCGCCCCGTTGGTGACGGTCGCGGTCCCGGCGGGCTGCTCGGCGGCATAGGCCAGGATGGTCTTCACGTCGCGCCAGCCGAGATTCGGGTTGGCCTGCAGCATCAGCGCCGCGACGCCGCTGACCTGCGGAGTGGCCGCCGAGGTGCCGCCGAACTGGTCCGTGGTGTCGCCGGCCGAGTAGCCCGCCGCGCCGGCGAGATCCGTCGTGGTGAGGGAGCGGGCGCCGCCGCTCGAGGGCGCCGAGACCAGCACCGAGGCGCCGCCATTCGAGTAGCTCGCGACCTTGCCCTCCGAGGTCACCGCCGCGACGGTGACGACGTGGCGGTCGTTGGAGAAGTTCGACAGGTTGGCGTCGCCGCCGGTCGCCCGGCTGTTGCCCGCCGCGACGACCTGCGTCGTGCCGAGGCCGCCACGGCCATGGTCGGCAGCGTTCGACAGGTCGGCGAAGAACGCCGACCACGAGGACTGCGCCCGGTTGACGTAGAGCGCCGCGTCCCAGCCCCAGGAATTGTTGGTGACGTCGAAGTTCACCCCGTTCGCCATCGTGGCGGCGATCTTGGCCGTCGAGAGCCCGATCACCTGGAAGTTCGTCAGGGTGGCATCGTAGGCCACGCCGAGCGGCGCGGCCGCCGAGGGCTTGGCATTGAGCAGGCCGCCCACCGCCGTCGCGTGCTGACCGTTGTCGTCGAACACCGCGATCTTGATGCCGGCGCCGGTCGCCTGCGTCCAGGCGCTCGTCGCGTTGATGCCGACCGCGCCGATGCCGTCCTGCAGGTTCCACATCGCCTGACCGGCCTTCGCAGGAGCGCTGGTCTTGGAGGACAGGGTGTTGGCGAGAGTGGACCAGGTGACCGGGCTCGACATGGGATTGCTCCGAAGAAGTTGAGAGCAAAATGCCCGTCTCGCCTGTCCAACAGGTTGAGATCTAAAGTTAAACGAATGACACCGACCTATATCCTGAATAGAATGCCAATTCAGGATCTGATTAACCTCACCAAATGGCAATATGAATAGGATCTAAATGCAATCATTAACTTCAGAAGCCGTAAACTGAACGAATGGTTGCTGCTAACGGTTCGAAAACGACCTTGGAAATTAGGGAATCGTGAAGCCTGACCGGTAGGAGGTCGTGAAGCTTGACGATCGGTGAGTCGAGCCCTGTGCGACCCGAGGCGCCCGTACGGCGCGGCGCGCAGGGGCTCACGCCCGGGGGCATTCAGCTCACGCGCGCGGGCTTTCAGTTGTGCCCCGGCCGGGCCGCCGGCTTGCACCAGGACAGGGCCTCGTGCAGAAGAGTATCCGCCGCGCGGAGACGGTGACGAGGCAGTCCTTCGCGGGGCGGGCCTGCGCGGTGACTAGTCTGCTTCAGGTCGGGTTTGCGTGATGGATGTCGACTCGCGGTCCGCGAACTTCGTGATCAACGCGCTGGCGCTGTGCGCGGCGCTGCTCTCGGTGGTCGGCACCGGCTACATCATCAACCACGCTTTCCAGGCCCGGCGCGCCGAGGACGACACCGCCGCCCTGACGATGAACGCCATCGCGGGCGATACCGGCAGCCGGCGCATCCTCGCCTCCTGCTACGTCGACGGCTGCCCGCCGCTGCCGCGCTCCGAGATCATCGCTTGCGCCTGGCGCAAGATCATCGCGGAGAGCCCGGACGGCGGCGACGATGACCGGGCACGGCTGCGCGCCGTCTGCGACAAGCTGGGTGCCATCGAGCAGGAGATCTCCGAGAACGCGAAGGCCTCGCTCCAGCGCCGCATCCAGGCGAGGCAGGCCGCCGCCCGGGCCGAGCCGTGATGCGGGGGCGGGACCCCGCGGCGCTCTGCGCCCCCCTGCGCGGCACCCGTGTCGTCATCGCCCCGCCGCCATGCACGTCCTGACCGTGGCCGCGCACAAGGGCGGCGCCGGCAAGAGCACCCTCAGCATCCTGCTCGCGTCGCTGTTCGCCCATGCGCGGCTGCGCGTCGTGCTGATCGACACCGACGAGGGCCAGAACACCGCCTTCGCCTGGGCGTCGCGGCGCGCGCTGATCCAGCCCGCCGTGGTGACGGTCGACTCGACCGCGCTCCTGACCGACCTGATCGGCGCGGCGCAGGGCCACGGCGTCGATTTCTGCCTCATCGACACCCCGGCCGGCTACAGCGCCATGGGCCACTCGGCGATCGCGGCGGCCGACCTCGTCGTCATCCCGACGAAGTGCGACGCGGCCGACCGTTGGGCCGTGCGGACCACCGTCGAGGCGGCCGTCCAGGCCGGCAAGCCGTTCCTGATCGTCCCGACCGAAGCCCCGCCGCGCCGCCTCGGGCGCGAGGCCGCCGAGCTGCGCCTCCTGCGCGCCGACCTCGCCGACCTCGCGCCTGCCCTCTGGGACGGGCAGCTCACCGAGCGGCGCGGCATCGGCCAGAGCATCGCAGAGGGGAGGGCGCCGAGCGAGATCGACTGGCAGGGGCTGACCAGCTCCGAGTGCCGCAGCCTGTGGCGCCGCATCATGGAGGCGCTGCCGTCCGGTTCTCCGGCAGCGCCGTCGCCTTGACATCCGCTCCGCTTCGCAGAGACCCAGATGGCTCACCGAGGAAGCGTGTCCGTGACGACCCAGTCCCGCCTCTATCGCCCCTTGCCCGTCCTGTGCGCCCTGGTCGCCGGAGACGTGCCGTGGCGTGACGCCGACATCCCCGGAGGCGTGACGCGGATCGAGGTGATCGGCCTCGCGCAGGATCGGCTCGTCTATCGCGGCGAGGGCGAGCGCGAGTTGACGACATCGCTGCCGCCTGCCGCCTGCCTCGGGCTGTTCGCCACGGAGGCGAACCTCGCGCTCATGCAGCAGGTCCGGGAGTGGCTCATCCGGCAGGGCGCGACCGACCTGCCCGAGGTCACGCGGGCCGACCAGGGGCCGGCTGCGCTGATGCGCGCCCTCCTCGACCGTCTCGCCGCCCAGGCGCAGGCGCTGGCCCAGGTCGCGAGCGGCCATGCCCACCAGGTCGCCGTCCTGAGGGCCGAGGTCGAGACGCTCGCGTCGATCCGGGCCGAGCTCGACCGCTTCATCGGCGATGCCGGGCTCGCCCGCCTCGTCTGCATCTTCGCCACCGGAGAGCCGGATTTCGAGACCCAGATCGAGCTCACCCCCGGCGCCGCGTTGCGCCAGCCGCTGCCGGTGGCGAGCACCGGCGTGGCGGCGGTCGCGATCGCCTGCGCGGCGACCACGCAACGCCTCGCCCCCCTTCGCGTCCGGCTCGTCGCCCTGGAGGACGGTGCCACGCTCGCGCAGTGGCGGGTGGCGAATCCGCGCGAGGATGGCTGGGTCCGGCTGGGACTGCCGCGCGCCCTGTCCGGAATGACGCGCACGCTCGCCCTCGTCGTCGATTCGGCCTCGCCGGAGATCGGTTGCCCGAACCTCGCCCTCGGCGGCCATCAGGCCCTCGTCTCCGCGCAGCTCAGCGACGAGGCGACCGGCGAGAGCGTCGCGCCCCACTCCCTGGCGCTCAAGGTCTTCGCGGCGGTGCCGGGCACGACGCCGCCGCATCCGCCCGACACCGTCACGCCGGAACCGGTCGACCTCGCGCCGACGTCCTTCGCGCTGCGGGCGGTCCCGAGCGAGATCCTGGCCGGCATCGTGTCCGAGCCGGAGCCGGACGAGGGTGCGGCGCCGCACGTCCTCTTCATGAGCAAGCACGAGGCGGTCCTGTGCCGGGCCGGCCGGCAGGGACGGATTCCGGGCGCCTGCCCGGCCGGCGCGCGCGGGGTGCTGCTGCGGGCCCGGGTGCAGGCCGAGGCGCCGCGCGGCCAGGCCGCCTGGTTCGGGATCGACGAGCCCGACCTGGCCGAGGATGCCGAGCCCGATCCGGCGCTGTGGCGCCAGGTCACCCTCGGCACCGACGCGCTCCAGGAGATCTCGATCCTGTTCGCCGAGCCGCTCGCCGAGCCGCGCGACCTTCTGATCTCCTCCGAAGCCGCGCCCGCGGAGCCCGGCGAGACGGCGTGGATCGTCATCGCCCAGCTGCAGGTCTATCGGTGAGGACCATCCGTCCGGCCCGCAGGGGCGCCCCGGCCGCGGCGGGTCCCCGCGTCGCGATCATCATTCCGGTCTACCGACAGCCGCAATTCCTGGTCGAGGCGGTCGCCTCGGCCCTCGCCCAGGACGGCGCGGTCGCCTGCCGCATCGTCATCGTCAACGACGGCTGCCCGGATCCCGAGACCCACGCCCTCGGCCTCGCCTACACCCTCGCCGATCCGCGCGTGATCTACGTGCACACCCGCAACCGTGGCCTGAGTGCGGCGCGCAATGCCGGCATCGCCGCCGCCCTCGCGCAGTGGCCCGAGGTCGAGGCGCTCGCCATGCTCGACGCCGACAACCGCCTGGCCGCCGGCGCGGTGGCGCGGGGCTACGGCGTGCTCGCGGGCGACGAGACGGTGAGCTGGGTGTTCCCCCAGATGAGCAAGTTCGGCATCACCCTCTCGGGGCATGCCGCGGTCGCGGTCTCGCCGCTCCACGTCGTGTTCCAGGGCAGCTTCATGGATGCGAGCTCCCTGATCCATCGCCGGGTGTTCGATGCCGGCCTGCGCTACGACGAGACGTTGCGCGACGGCTTCGAGGATTGGGATTTCTGGCTCGGCGCCTGGTCGCGGGGCTTTCGCGGCCGCTGCCTGCCCAGCATGGGGCTCGATTACCGCTACCGGCCCGAGAGCATGGTGCGCAACGCGGCCCGGCAGCGCCCCTTTCTCGTCGAGGCCCTGCGCCGACGTCACCCGGACCTGTTCTCGGCGCGGACCCTGCTCGCCGCCGAGCAGAGCCACCATCCGCGCTACGCCTGGATCGGCGAGGCGATCACCCCGTTCACCGACATCGCGGTGCCGGCCGAGCCGCTGCCCGGCGCGGATCTCGCGGCCCTGCTGTGGCGCTCGCTGGCGGAGCCCGAGGCCGTGCCGCTTCCCCCCTACCTCCTGTGGGGCGAGCCCGACATCGTCGCGACGCTCAGCCAGGACAAGCTGCTTCAGACCGCTTTGCGACGGCTCGAGGCGGCCGCCGATGCGGGGAAGGGTGTGGCGGTCCTGCGAATCGAGGCCGGGGAGCGTCTTAGCCTGCGGGCTGCGGACGGCGAGGGCGACGCGCATCTCGTCCTCCTCGCCACGGGCGTCGCGGCCAAGACCCTGACGGGCGAGACGCCGGAGACCGGCGTCCCGTCCTCCCCGCAGGGGCTCGGCGCCGAGGCGCCCGTCATTCGGC
>JAEWKL010000090.1 GCA_023386115.1 Pseudomonadota bacterium | reverse complement strand
GGCGGATCGACGTCGCGGTGGAAGGCCGCGGCGGCGCCCCGGTCCGCGATCCGGCCGCCTGCCGCGAGACCTTCGCGGCGCTCGCCGCGGAGCCCACCTTGCGCTTCGATCCCGGCAGCGCCGAGCTGAAGCCGGCCTTCTACCCCGTCCTTGACGGGGTCGCGGGCCTCGCCCGCAGCTGCCCGCAGGCCCGGATCGAGGTCGCCGGCCACGACGACCCACCTGGCACGGTTCTGCCGCCCGCGCCGAAGGAGACGCCCGCGCCCGCAATCCCCAGGCCCAAGCCGGCGGCGAAGCCCGGCCGGCAGGCCGAGAAGCCTGGCGAAAAACCCGCCGAGACGTCGTCGATGCCCGATCCCGGGCTGCCGCAGCGGCGCGCTGCCGCGATCGTCGACTACCTGCTCAAGGCCGGCATCCCGGCCGACCGGATCGCCGCCGCGCCGGCCGAGGTCGCCACCGACCGCCGGACGGTCGCCTTCGCGCTGCGCTCGTGAGAATTGTCGTGCCGATCCTCGCCGTCGCCTGGCCGGGCCTTCTCGCCGCCCTCCTGATCGGGGCCGGCACCGGCCGATGGGCCGGCCTGCCCGCCGGCCGGGGCCCGCGCCTCGCCGCCGGATTCGTCGTGCTCCTCACCCTGGCCGCTGGGGCGGCGGCCCTTGCCGGCCTCATGCCCGGACCGCTCGCCGTGCCGGGGCGTGAGGGATTCTGGCTGGAGACCGCTGCCCTGATGCTGGCTCCCTACCTCGCCGGCTGTGTCCTCGGGGCCGCCCTGACGCGCCGAGCCTGAACCGTCACGCCGACGGCTCGCCGCCTCAGATCGCCGTCCGGGTGGTCGGCGCGACGAGGCCCGCGATGGTCGCGACATCCGCGTCCCGCGGCTCCGGGCGGCCCAGGAGGTAGCCCTGCACCTCGGTGCAGCCCTCGGCGATGACGAGGTCGAGATGGGCCTTCGTCTCGACGCCCTCGGCGACGGTGATCACGCCGAGGCGCCGGCCGAGATCCGCCACGACCCCGACGATCGCGGCGCAGTCCGGCCGCTTCACGGCGTCCCGCACGAACGAGCCGTCGATCTTGATCTTGTCGAACGGGAAGGCCCGGAGATGGGCCAGCGAGGAGAAACCGGTTCCGAAATCGTCGAGCGCCACCCGCACGCCCATGTCCCGGATGCGGCGCAGGTCGGCGAGGCCGGCCTTCTCGTCGCCGAGGAGCGCGCTCTCCGTGACCTCGAGCTCGAGCCGGTCCGGCGGCAGGCCGCTCGCCAGCAGCGCCTCGAGCACCGCCGGCCCCAGGGTGCCGGTGCCGAGCTGGCGCGGCGAGACGTTGACGGCGACCCGGGCGCCGTCCGTCCAGGTCGCCGCATCCTCGCAGGCCCGGCGCAGCACCCAGGCCCCGAGCTCGCGGATCAGGCCGCTCTCCTCGGCAATCGGAATGAACTCCGCCGGCGAGATCCAGCCCTGGACCGGATGGTGCCAGCGGATCAGCCCCTCCCGCCCCGTCACCCGGCGGGTGCGGATGTCGCTGATGGGCTGGTAGAACAGGAAAAGCCCGTCCTTGGTGCCGAGCGCCGTGCGCAGCTTCGCCTCGAGGCGGAACCGCTCGTGGAGCCGGGTCTCCATCCCGGCGCTGAACAGCCGGTAGGTGCGCTTGCCCGCGGCCTTCGCCGAGTAGAGCGCCATGTCGGCGCGGGCGAGGAGCGCGTCCGGCTCGTGCCCGTGCTCCGGCGCCGCCGCGATGCCGATGCTCGCCCCGACCGCCAGGCGGCGATTCGTCTCGACGTGGTAGGGCGCCACCAGGGCGTCGATCAGCCGTCCGGCGAAGGCCGCCAAGGCGCCGAGCTTCGTCTCCGGCGTCATGATGGCGAATTCGTCGCCGCCGAGCCGGGAGACCAGCGCGCCGGGCAGGTCGCACAGGCCGCGCAACCGATCGGCAACCTGCCGCAGGAGCGCGTCGCCGACGAGGTGGCCATGCGAGTCGTTGACGATCTTGAAGCCGTCGAGATCGATGAAGAGCAGCCCCAGGCCGCCCCCCTCCCGGGCGAGCGCCGCCCCGAGATGGTCGCGGAAGGTCGACCGGTTGGCGAGCCCGGTCAGCGTGTCGTGATGGGCGAGCTGCTGGATGCGCGCCTCGGCCGCGACCTGCCGGGTGACGATCGACCAGGTCAGCATCGGGCCGAGATAGGCCCCGTCGGTCCCGCGGACCGCCGAGGCCTGAAGGTCGAGCACCTCGGGGCCGACCTTGATCCGGGCGTGATGGGGCAGGTTGGCCGGATCCGCGAGGAGCTGCCGCTGATGGGTCGGGTGGCGGTGGAACACGTCGATGGACGCGCCCAGCAGGGCCTCGGCCTTGATCGGCAGATGCGCCTCGATCTGGCCCAGCGTGCGCTTCGAGGTCTCGTTGACGTAGGTGATGCGGTAGGTCGCGGGATCGACCGTCATCACCGCCACCGGCATGTCGTCGATCATCCGCAGGAGGCGGTATTCCTCCTGTTCCTTCAGCACCTCGGCGGTCGCGATCGACCACACGAGGAGCGCCCGGCCGACATGCCCCCCGGGCTCCGGCAGGGCGTGGATCTGCAGGTCGATCCACTCGTCGCCGAAGCGAAGGCGCGTCTTGTGCGGCAGGTTGCCGGGCTCGCTGAGCAGGCTGCGGTGGGAGGCGGGATCCTTGTGGAAGACGTCGATCGACGTGCCGACGATCGCGTCGGGATCGATCCCCAGCGTGTCGCGGATCGCGTGCAGCAGCGCGATCGAGGCGGGATTGGCGTAGTCGATCGTGAAGGTGGTCAGATCGCAGGTCATCGCCCCGATCGGCATCACGTCGCAAATCTGCGCGAACGAGATCGGCTCGGTCGACCCCGCCGCCCGCTGCGCGGGTGCCCGCTGCGCGGGGGCCCCGCCGGAAAGTGGACACCCCGTCATGCCCGCACGCGTCCCGTCACCTGCCGCACCACGGGCCGATAGGGCTCGTGGTTACGCGAAGCAGGCAGCAATAGGAGCTGCGGGTTGCTGGATCCTGAATGTTGTGCGGGACCGTTGCCGGCCCCGGCTTAGACTTTAGCGGCGCTCGTAGAGCAGCCGCGCCCGGATCGTGCCGTCGATGGAGCGCAGCTCCTCGAGCAAGGCCTCCGGATCGACGTCGGTCGTGTCGGTCTCGACGACGACGTAACCGACCTCGCCGTCGGTCTGGTAGAACTGCGCCGCGATGTTGATCTGCTTGCGGGCAAAGGTCTCGTTGAGGCGCCCGAGCATGCCCGGCAGGTTGCGCTGCACGTGGATGAAGCGCAGGCCGGTCGGCCGGGCCGGCAGCTGCACCTGCGGGAAGTTCACTGCGCCGACCGTCGAGCCGATATCCGAGTAATCGACGAGCTTGCGGGCCACCTCGGCGCCGATGCGCTCCTGTGCCTCCTCGGTCGAGCCGCCGACATGCGGGGTGAGGATGACGTTCTCGAGGCCCTGGAGCGGCGAGACGAAGCGCTCCTGGTTCGATTTCGGCTCGACCGGGAAGACATCGACGGCCGCGCCCCGCAGGTGTCCATCCTTCAGGGCCGAGGCCAGGGCGTCGAGATCGACCACCGTGCCACGGGAATTGTTGATGAGGTACGCGCCCGGCTTCATCGCCCGGATCTGCGCCTCGCCGATCATGTTGTGGGTCGAGGGCGTCTCGGGCACGTGCAGCGAGACCACGTCGCTCTGGGCCAAGAGCGCGCCGAGGCTGTCCACCGGCTCGGTGTTGCCGTGGCGCAGGCGGTCGGTGAGGTCGTGGAAGATCACCCGCATGCCCATCGCCTCGGCGAGGTTCGAGAGCTGCGAGCCGATATTGCCGTAGCCGACGATGCCGAGCGTCTTGCCGCGGACTTCGAACGAGCCGTTCGCCGACTTGTCCCAGCCGCCGGCATGGGCCGAGACCGAGCGCGGCACGATGCGGCGCAGGAGCATCACGATCTCGCCGATGACCAGCTCGGCCACCGAGCGGGTGTTGGAGAACGGCGCGTTGAAGACCGGGATCCCGCGCCGGCGCGCCGCGTCGAGATCGACCTGGTTGGTCCCGACCGAGAAGCAGCCGACGGCCATCAGCCGGTCGGCGGCCTCGAAGGCGGCCTCGTCGAGCTGGGTGCGCGAGCGGATGCCGAGGATGTGCACGCCCTTGAGCGCCTGGTGCAGGTCGGCCGGATCGAGCGCCTTGGCCAGCCGCGTGACGGTGACGTAGCCGGCCGCCTCGAGCAGCGCCACCGCGCTGTCGTTGATGCCTTCGAGCAGCAGGACGCGAATCTTGTCCTTGGGCAGTGAGAGCTTGTCGGCCATGGCGGGTCTTCTTGGCAGGTATTTTGGGGAGTCGGGTCGGAGACCGCGGGAGGGCGCGGAACCGGTCGGCTCGACCGATAGGAGAGCGCGCGACGCAACGCAACATGGAGGCCGGTGACCTGGACCTGCCCAGGCGCAGGGCAGCGCTGCGCCTGTCGCGCGGGCCATCGCTCCTCCGTCTCCATCAAAGGCGGGCTCTCCTCGGGGCGAGCCGTTGCCGAGTTCGTGTCGGGGCGACCCCGTGCCCCCTTGCGGCCTCGGGCCGGCAGTGATCCACCGGCCGCGTCCGCTCTCGGCAAGCCAGGAAGAGACCGCCCGATGCCCCTCACGCCCCGGATGCGCCGCGCCGCGATCCCGCTCGTCGTCTTCGTCCTCGGTCTCGCGACCTTAGGCATCACGGCCAGCCTGATGCTGGGCCGCCCGGTCACCGGCACCAGCGCGGTCGGCGGGCCGTTCACCCTGGTGAACCAGGACGGCCGCACCGTCACCGACCGGGACTTCGCCGGCAAGCCGCACCTGGTCTTCTTCGGCTTCACCCACTGCCCGGACATCTGCCCGACCACCCTGCAGCAGATCTCCGACGTGCTGGCGGCCCTCGGGCCGCAGGGACGCGACGTGAAGGCGCTGTTCGTCACCGTCGACCCCGAGCGCGACAATCCGGCGGCGCTCAAGGAATACCTGTCGAGCTTCGATCCCCGCATCGTCGGCCTCACCGGCTCGCCCGAGGCGGTGGCCGCCACCGTGAAGGCCTACCGGGCCTATAGCCGCAAGGTGCCGCTGAAGGAGGGCGACTACACGATGGAGCACACGGCGCTGGTCTACATCATGGATGGGCGCGGCAACTTCGTCGGCTCGCTCAACCTGATGCGCCCGGCCAAGGACGCCGCCGCCGAGGTGGCGCGCCAGCTCTGACGGGTCAGGGCCGCCGCATCGCCCCGGTGCGGGAGGTGGCGGAAAGCCCATGCTCGGTCTTGTTCCAGCGATGGGGCGCGATCAGCAGCTCGATGAGGCCGAGCCAGGCCGCGGCGCTGACGAGGCCATAATAGACCGGCAGCGCGAGCACCCACGGGGCGAGGCCCCACCAGCCCCGCCGCAGGCACCCGACGAGCGCCGGCAGCCCCATCGCGCCGAGACCCGCGGCGAAGATTGTCGCGCCCGTCGCCGTCACCAGGTTGGTGACGACGTCCGGACCGGCCGGCAGCGGATCCGCGGTGAAGTGCCAGGCCGCCAGCGCGATCCCGAACGGGTAGGCCAGCGCCGAGACGACGGTGCCGGGGACCATCGCCACCGCGCAGAGCAGGCCGAGGGGACCGAGGCGCCGCAAGGCCCGGACGGGATGCCGGCTGTGGGTGATCGCCGTCTGGACGAAACCCTTCATCCAGCGGATGCGCTGGCGCAGCCAGGGCCGCCAAGCGGCAGGCGCCTCCTCCAGGGTCGAGAGCGGCAGGTCGCCGACCCGATAGCCGGCGAGGCTCAGGCGCAGGCCGAGATCGGCATCCTCGGTGACGTTCCAGGCGTCCCAGCCGTGCAACTCGCGCAGCACCCCCGTGCGGAAATGGGTGGTCGTGCCGCCGAGCGGCACCGGCAGGTGCGCAGCCGTCAGCAGCGGCAGCAGCACGTCGAAGAGCGCCGCGTATTCGAGCGTGAAGCAGCGGGTGATCCAGGAATCGTTCGTGTTGTCGATCACCAGCCGGCCCTGCAGGCAGGCGAGCCGGTTGGAGCCGGCGCGGAACAGGGCCGCGGCTGCCCGCAGCTGGCCCGGATCCGGCACGTCCTCGGCGTCGTAGACCACGAGGTGCTCGCCGCGGGCGAGCGGCAGGGCGACGTTGAGGGCCCGCGGCTTGGTGCGGGGCAGGCCGGCGGGCGCCGTCACCACCTCGAACCGCGCCGGCAGCGTCAGGGCGGCGAGTGCCGCGGCGGTGACGTCGTCGTCGGCCTCGATCACGAACTTGATGTCGAGCTTCGAGGCCGGGTAGTCGAGGCCGCTGAGCGCGCCGACCAGGCGCGGCACCACCTCGGCCTCGCGGTAGAGCGCCACCAGCACGGTGTAGACCGGCAGCTCGGCCTCCGGCACAGGCGCGGGCAAGAGAGCCGGCAGGGGCGTGGGACGCAGCAATGGCGCCGCGAGACGAAAGACGATCACCGCGAGGATCGTGAGGTTGAGCATTGCCAAGGCGGTGAGCCGCAGCCAGGGCGAGGCGTCGAGGAGGAGCGGGGCCGCCGCGACGGCGAGCAGCAGGACGAGGATCTGCGCCGGATGCGGCCCCGGGCGGTAGGCCCAGTCGGGTGCGCCCACCTCCAGCGC
>JAEWKL010000009.1 GCA_023386115.1 Pseudomonadota bacterium | reverse complement strand
GCGCCGGCACCGGCGCCGGAGGTGGAGCAGGTGCAGTACGGCCATCACCACGGCCGGGGCCACCATCACCATCCTGGTGGCTGGGGCCACCGCCACCATGGGGGCTGGGGGCACCATCGCCACCACCATGGGCATTGGGACCATCACCATCGGCACGGGGGCCATCATCACGGCCGGCACCATCACCGAGGCCACGGCTCCTACTGACGATCGGCAGGGTCGGGCGGGGCCTGGGCGCGAGGCGCCCGGCCCCTTCGCCGTGTCTGGGCACCGCACTCCCCTTGCCGCCCCCGGCGCCAGCGCCTAAGAGCGCGCGGCCCCCGCGGATCTGTGCGCCGCGCCCCTGTCGCGCGGCGCCCTGGACAGGAGTTGTGCCCATGCGCCCCTCGAAGCGCGCCCCCGACGAGCTGCGCAAGGTCACGCTGGAGCGGGGCGTCTCGCGCTACGCCGAGGGCTCGTGCCTCGTCACCTTCGGGGAGACCAAGGTTTTGTGCACCGCCTCGCTCGAGGAGCGCGGGCCGTCCTGGCTGCGCGGCTCCGGCAAGGGCTGGGTCACCGCTGAGTACAGCATGCTGCCGCGGGCGACCCACGACCGCAACCGGCGCGAGGTCAATGCCGGCAAGCCGTCCGGCCGCACCCAGGAGATCCAGCGGCTGATCGGCCGGTCCTTGCGCGCCGTGGTGAACCTGCCGGCGGTGGGCGAGCGCCAGATCGTCGTCGATTGCGACGTGCTCCAGGCCGATGGCGGCACCCGCACGGCGGCGATCACCGGCGCCTGGGTCGCGCTGCACGAGTGCTTCACCTGGATGCGCGGCCGCTCGATCATCTCGGTCGACCCGATGCGCGACCACGTCGCGGCGATCTCCTGCGGCATCCACAAGGGCACCCCCGTCCTCGACCTCGACTACGCCGAGGATTCCGGCGCCGAGACCGACGCCAACTTCGTCATCACCGGCAGCGGCGGCATCGTCGAGGTGCAGGGCACCGCCGAGGTGAAGCCGTTCTCGGAGGAGGAGTTCTTCGGACTGCTGCGCCTCGCCAAGGCGGGCGTGGCCGAGCTGGTGGCGCTCCAGAAGCAGGCGATCGGCTGATGGCCCGCCGCCTCACCGGGCGGGTCGTGATCGCGACCCACAATGCCGGCAAGCTGCGCGAGATGCGCGAGCTGCTGGCCCCCTTCGGCGTCGAGGCGGTCTCGGCCGGCGAGCTGAACCTGCCCGAGCCGGAGGAGACCGGCACGATGTTTGCCGAGAACGCCGCCATCAAGGCGCGGGCGGCGACGACAGCCACGGGCCTGCCCGCCTTCGCCGACGATTCGGGGCTCTGCGTCGACGCGCTCGACGGAGCGCCCGGCCTGTTCTCGGCCCGCTGGTCCGGCGGCTCGAAGGACTTTTCCGGGGCGATGGCGCGCATCGAGCGCGAGCTCGCCACCCGCGGCACCGCGGACCGGCGCTCGCATTTCGTCTCGGCCCTGGTCCTGACCTGGCCGGACGGGCACGAGGAGCTGTTCGAGGGACGGGTCTTCGGCGAGCTGGTCTGGCCGCCCCGCGGCGACAAGGGGTTCGGCTACGACCCGATGTTCAGGCCGGACGAGAGCCCGCTCACCTTCGGCGAGCTGAGCGCCGAGGAGAAGCACGGCATCGACTGGGCGAGGGGGGAGGCCCTGTCGCACCGCGCCCGGGCGTTCCTGGCGCTCGCCGCCGCCTGCCTGCGCCGGCCGGGCTGAGCGGAGGACACCGACCAAGACAAGGCGCCCGCTCCGGGAGGAGGGGCGCCTGTGCCGTCCCGGGAGCAGGGACGGGGGACCCGTCCTTCTCGGGCGACGTCAGACTACGCCAGGTTCAGGCCGACATCGACGTTGCCGCGGGTGGCGTTCGAGTACGGGCAGACCTGGTGGGCCTTCTCGACCAGCGTCTGGGCGGTCGCCTTGTCGAGGCCGGGCAGCGAGATGGTGAGGTCGGCGGTGATGCCGAAACCGCCCTCGGAGCGCGGGCCGATGCCCACCTTGGCGGTCACGGTGGTGTCCGCCGGGACGGCGATCTTCTCCTGGCCGCCGACGAACTTCATCGCGCCGAGGAAGCAGGCGGCGTAGCCGGCCGCGAAGAGCTGCTCGGGGTTGTTGCCGGCACCGCCGGCGCCGCCGAGCTCCTTGGGGGTCGACAGCTTGACGTCGAGGCTGCCGTCCTGGGTCTGGGCGCGACCGTCACGACCGCCATTCGCCGTAGCCTGGGTGGTGTACTTCACGTCGACGGACATCGGGGCTCTCCTGAAGTCGGGGCGGCCTGGCCGCGCCAAGGCGCGCGCCGCGGCACGGTCATAGATCGAAGTTCGGTTGCGCGCAATTTGTTTTTGTGCGCCGTCATCGCTATGATCGAAGCGGCCTCGAGCGCAGATCGTTCCGGGGGCCACGGTCAGGCCCCGCTCGACGGAGCCCCGACGGAGCCCCTGTGAGGAGCGGGACATGTCCGAGATCGATGCGCGTGGCCAGCGGGCCGACCAGAGCCTGAACCAGAATCCGGACCCGGTCGATGACCTGCACCTCTCCAACCAGATCTGCTTCGCGGTCTATTCGGCAGCGCATGCCTTCAACCGGATCTACAAGCCCCTCCTCGACCGGATCGGCCTGACCTACCCGCAATACCTGGTGCTCCTCCTGCTCTGGGAGCAGGACGGGCAGACGATGAAGACCTTGGGTCAGCGCCTCTACCTCGATTCCGGCACCCTGACCCCGCTGCTCAAGCGGCTGGAGAGTGCGGGGCTGGTGAGCCGGACCCGCGACGTCCGGGACGAGCGGCTGATGCGCATCAACCTGACCGAGGCCGGCGCATCCTTGCGCGAGAAGGCGACGCCGTTCCCGAACGAGATCGTCTGCGCCTCCGGGCGGCCGGCGGAAAGGCTGGTGGCCCTGCGCGACGAGATCCTGGCCCTGCGCGACAGCCTGCACGCCTCCGCGGCGCCCGATCGCGGGGTGGTTTGAAGGGCTGATGCCGCCGCGCCCTCGAACGGACCCGATCGAAGGCGCCGGCCGCCTTTGGCATCCGGACGCCTCGGCATCGACGTGTCGATGTCGCGGCGCGAGGGGATGACATGCGCTTTGCGAGTGATTGTTTCGGGCGGTCCTGGCGGATCGCTGTCGCGATGCGGAATGCAGTTTCGCTCACGCGTTCAAAGCCAGGCTCCGCCGTCGCGGGCTTGTGAATGCGGGTTCCGAACGCGATCGTCCGGATTCCGCTTCAGAGCATCGGCAGCTGCCGCGGCTTCGGCCCGCGGGGGAAGGCGGCGTCGATCCGGGCGAACTCGGCCTCGCTCAGGGCCAGGCTGCCGCCTCCGGCATTCTCGGCCGCGTGGGCCGGGCTCGAGGCCTTGGGGATCGCCAGGACGCCGTCCCCGCGGGTGAGCGCCGCCAGCGCCACCTGCCGCGGCGTGGCGTCGTGGGCTTGCGCGATCTCGGCCAGGACCCGGCCGCCCGGGGTCGCGGGTCCCGGGAAACTGTCATGGCCGAAGGGGCTGTAGGCCACCACGGCCACTCCGTGGCGCCGGCACCAGGGCAGGACCGCATGCTCGATCGCCCGCTCCTCCAGATGGTAGAGCACCTGGTTGCAGGCGATGCGGTCGGGGCCGGCGATCTCCAAGGCCTCGTCGAGGTCGTCGGCATCGAAGTTGCTCACCCCCCAGGACAGGATCTTGCCCGCCCGGACCAGGTCCTCGAAAGCCGCGAAGGTTTCCTCCAGCGGGTGGGGGCCGCGCCAGTGCAGGAGGTAGCAGTCGAGCCGGTCGGTGCGCAGGCGCTTGAGCGAGCGCTCGCAAGCCTCGATCGTGCCCCGGCGCGAGGCGTTTCCGGGCAGCACCTTGGAGACGAGGAAGACCTCGTCGCGGCGGTCGCCGATCGCCTCGGCGATCAGGGGTTCGGCCTCGCCATACATCTCGGCGGTGTCGACGTGGCTCATCCCGACGTCGAGGCCACGCCGCAGGGCGGCTGCCGCGACGGTGGGCTCGCCCTCGTCGAGGTACCAGGTTCCCTGCCCGATCACCGGCACCGCGGGCCCGGTGCGTCCGAAGGGTTGCCGTCGCATCGCGCGCTCCTGCGATCTGTGCCGTCCTGGGCCTTGGGGCGCCTGAAGGGCAAGGGCAGATCACGGAGAATGCACGGTTTTTTGCGGATCGTCGCCGGCCCGGGGGGTTAGACGCGGGAGGACGGCAGGAAAAAAGACCTTCTCCTCCGGGTCGTTCTTCAAAAAGAACATTCCGGTTGACAGAAAGTCCGCTTCCGGGTTTCTGTGCCGGCCCGCCAGTCCGGCGCGAGACCATTCGTCGAAGGACCCCGATGACCGCTCCCGTTTCCCCGCCCGCCCGGACCCGCGCGCCGTGACGGCTCCCGTCCGCGTGCCGGTGCCGGCGGATCTGAGCGACCGGCTCGGCGATCCCGACGCGCTCGTCAGGCTCGAGAGCGTGGCCAAGACCTACGCGGCGCGCCGCGGCGCCGGCGCCGTGACGGCCCTGGAGGATATCGACCTCTCGGTGGCGCGCGGCCGGGTGCTCGGCGTGATCGGCCGCTCCGGCGCCGGCAAGTCGACGCTGATCCGCCTGGTCAACGGGCTGGAGCGGCCGAGCCGGGGCCGGGTGATCGTCGATCGCGCCGAGATCTCGAGCCTGTCGGAATCCGCCCTGCGGGCCGAGCGCCGCGGCATCGGCATGATCTTCCAGCATTTCAACCTGCTCTCGGCCCGCACCGCCGCCGGCAACGTCGCGCTGCCGCTCGAAGTGGCCGGCGCCGGCAAGGCCGCGATCCGCGCCCGGGTGGCGGAACTCCTCGACCTCGTCGGACTCGGGCCCCAGGCCGACCGCTACCCGGCCGAGTTGTCGGGCGGGCAGAAGCAGCGCATCGGCATTGCACGGGCGCTCGCCACCAACCCGAAGGTGCTGCTGTCCGACGAGGCGACCTCGGCGCTCGACCCGGAGACCACCCGCTCGATCCTCGACCTCCTGGGGCGGATCAACCGGGAACTCGGGCTGACGATCCTGCTCATCACCCACGAGATGGCGGTGATCCGGGCGATCGCCCACGAGGTCGCGGTGCTCGATGGCGGCCGCATCGCCGAGACGGGCGACGTGTTCGAGGTCTTCACCCGGCCGAAGGCCGCGATCACCCGCACCTTCCTCGACGAGGAGACCGGCCGCACCCTGCCGCCGGCGCTCGTCGCCCGCCTCACCCCCGGGCTGCAGGCCGGGGAGGGCAAGAACGAGGAAAAGCAGGCGGTGCTGCGCATCACCTTCCGGGGGCCGCATGCCACCGATCCGGTGCTGGCCCAGCTCACGAGCGAGGCCGGAATCCCGGCGGGCATCCTCTCAGGAACGGTCGACGAGATCGCCGGCCGCCCCTTCGGCACGCTGGTGGTCGGCGTCGGCGCCGATCCCGGGACGGTGGAGCGCGCCCGGACCTTCCTCGCCGCCCGCGGCCTCGACGTGGAGATGCTCGGCACCCTCGACCTCGCCGGCTGGCAGCGGACCGCCGCTCCCGGCCTCACGGATCCGCACCATGTCGCCTGAACTCCTTCGCCTGCTCGTCCAGGCCACCCTCGACACGCTGCAGATGGTGGCGGTGGCGGCCTCCCTCGGCACGCTGATCGGCCTGCCGCTCGGCGTCTTCCTGGCCACCAGCGGCCGCGGCGAGTTGCTGGCCGCGCCCTGGCTCAACCGGGTGCTCGGCCTCGTCGTCAACGCCACCCGCTCGACGCCGTTCATCATCCTGGTGGTGGCGATCATCCCGTTCACCCGGCTGATCGCCGGCACCTCGATCGGCACCACGGCGGCCACCGTGCCGCTGACGGTCGCGGCGACCCCGTTCATCGCCCGCCTCGTCGAGGGGGCGATCCGCGAGGTCGATGGCGGTCTCGTCGAGGCGGCAAGGGCCTTCGGGGCGAGCCCGTTGCAGATCGTCCTCAAGGTGCTGATCCCCGAGGCCCTGCCCGGCATCGTGCTCGGCCTCACCCTGGCGGTGGTCTCGCTGATCGGCTTCTCGGCGATGGTCGGCGCCGTCGGCGGCGGGGGCCTCGGCGATCTCGGCATCCGCTACGGCTACCAGCGCTTCATGCCCGAGATGATGCTCGCCGTGGTGGTGGTGCTGATCGTCCTGGTGCAGCTGGTCCAGACCCTCGGCGACCGGCTGGCGCGGCGCATGAACAAGCGCCTGCGCCATGGCTGACCTTCATATCCTTCTCATCTCCCCCGGAGCGTAAGACGATGCTGCGTACCCTCACCCTGGCGGTCCTCCTCGCCGCCACCAGCCTGCCCGCACTCGCTCAGGGCCAGCGCGTGCGCGTCGGCGCGACGCCGGGCCCGCATGCCCAGATCCTGGAGGCGGTGAAGCCGATCGCCGCCAAGAAGGGCCTCGACCTGCAGGTGGTCGAGTTCTCGGACTACGTCGTGCCGAACGAGGCTTTGTCGTCGGGCGAGCTCGAGGCCAACTCGTTCCAGCACCAGCCCTATCTCGACAACCAGAAGGCCGATCGCGGCTACAAGATCGAGAGCGTCGCCCAGACGGTGAACTTCCCGATGGGCGTCTATTCGAAGCGCCACAAGAGCATCGAGGCGGTGCCGGCGGGCGGTACGCTGGCGATCCCGAACGATCCCACCAATGGCGGCCGCGCCCTGCTGCTCCTGCAGGACAAGGGGCTTCTCAAGCTGAAGGCCGATGTCGGCTTCAAGCCGAGCGTCGCCGACATCACCGAGAACCCGAAGCGCCTGCGCATCATCGAGGTCGATGCGGCCCAGACCCCGCGCTCGCTGGACGACGTCGATGCGGCGGCCGTCAACACCAACTACGCCGCCGCGGCGGGCCTCAAGCCGTCCGACGCGATCCTGAAGGAGGAGCCGAAGGGCCCCTACGTCAACGTGATCGCGGTGCGCAGCGCCGACAAGGACAAGCCGTGGGTCGCGGCGCTCGTCGAGTCCTACCGCTCGCCGGAGGTGAAGGCCTTCATCGAGAGCAAGTTCGGCGGCGCGGTACTCACCAGCTGGTAAGGTATCGCGAGGGTGCGGCGGCCTCGCGCCGCACCTTATCCACAGGGATGAGACGGAATGAAGCGGGGCCGTGAAACCAAACGCGGCCGTGCGCGTCTTCTCTGCACGGCCCGACTGACGGGCTGGCCTTACCTCTCGAGGTGCCCGATGAAGATCATTACGTCTGCCCTGGTCGCGGCCGTCCTCACCGCCGCCGCCGTTCCGGCCTTCGCCCAGGGCGGCTCGCCCTACAACAACTCGGGCTCGCAGGCCGGCGGCCCGCTCGGCGGCGTGCAGCGCGAGATGGGCGCCCCCGGCGGCGCGCCGGCCGTGGGTGCCGCTCCGCGCTCCACCATGCAGCCGACCATGCGCAGCAAGAAGCGCATGATGAAGCACCGCCGCATGCACCGCCACCATCACGCCCGCTGAGCCCAACCAACGGCTCGGCCTTCGTCGCGCGTTCGTCCGGCGGCTGGATCTGCCCGGCGGACGCGCCCTCCCGCGTGCTGGCCCCACCCGCGTCGTCATCTTGGAATGACGACGCGAGGAGGAAGCGAGCGTCAGTCAACCTTCTCGTTCGGGTAGACGCCCCAGAGCCGGTCCTGGCGCATGTAGCCGTCGACGTCGCCACGCTTCTGCGGCAGGGCCACGACGAGGCGGCACCAGGTCCCGTCGCAGGTCTTGACGCTGCCGATCACCCCGGCCTGAAGCTGCGCCACCACGCCGCTTCCCGTGTCGGCCCGGTCGTAGAGCGGCACCGGCGCGCCCTTGTCGGTGCCGCGGTTCAGCACCACCGCGGTGCGCCGGCCGGAGAGCAGCGAGTGCAGCACCCAGCCCTCGGTGCCCTCCGAGTCGCGGATGCGGCGCCAGGTCTCGAATTCCGCGATGATCTCCACCGGCAGGCCGGCGCGCTGGAACACCCACAGGGTCCGGTGGTCCTTGGACGGCCCCTCGCGCAGGTTCACCCGGTCGGTCTTCAGGCTGACATAGCGCGGCAGCGGCAGCTTCGTCGCAGGGCCGATGGTGACGCCGATCTCGCCGGGGGCGGGATTGGTGGCCGGATTCGGCGGCGCGGCGGCGGCGGGCGCTGCCAAGACCGGCACTGACAGGCCGGCGAGCAGCAGTGCCACGAGGAGGCGCGGGTGGAGCATCGGCGATCGGTCTCCCTTCAGGGAAGCGGCGCGGATTGTCTTCCGGGTGGCCTCTGCTAGAGAGGCCGCAGGGCGTCGAACCCCGGCCGGATCGAGGGGCGTAAGGGCCCCTATCGCCGGATCAGGGTTAACGGGTCGTAACGACGCCTGTGGCCCGCACCAAGGCGGGGCTTTTCGCGGGGCCGCCGCGTCGCTTAATCTTCTTGGGGCGCGGGCGCCCATATCGCGTGTCGGGGCCGCACGGGCAGGCCGGGAGGCCCGCCCGGGGCAGGGGAGGGATCATGTCGTTGAAGCGCAAGCCGCTCGTGGTGGTCACCCGGCGCCTGCCGGACGTCGTGGAGACGCGGATGCGCGAATTGTTCGACGCGCGCCTCAACCACGAGGACACGCCGCTCACCGGCGGCGCCCTGGCGCAGGCCCTCCAGGAGGCTGACGTGCTGGTGCCGACGGTCACGGACGAGATCGACGCCTCGCTCCTCGCGCAGGCCGGCCCGAACCTGCGCCTGATCGCCAATTTCGGCAACGGCGTCGACCACATCGACGTCGGGGTGGCGCTCCAGCGCGGCATCACGGTCACCAACACGCCGGGCGTGCTGACCGAGGACACCGCCGACATGACGATGGCGCTGATCCTGTCGGTGGCGCGCCGGGTCACCGAGGGCGCCCGGATCATCCCGGAGGATGCCTGGTCGGGCGGCTGGTCGCCGACCTGGATGCTGGGCCGGCGCATCACCGGCAAGCGCCTCGGCATCGTCGGCATGGGCCGCATCGGCCAGGCGCTGGCCCGCCGCGCCAAGGCCTTCGGCCTCTCGATCCACTACCACAACCGCCGCCGGGTCGGCGCCCGGATCGAGAGCGAGCTCGAGGCGACCTACTGGGAATCCCTCGACCAGATGCTGGCGCGGGTCGACATCGTGTCGGTCAACTGCCCGCACACCCCGGCGACCTACCACCTGCTCTCGGCCCGGCGCCTGAAGCTGCTCAAGCCCGAGGCCGTGGTGGTCAACACCGCCCGCGGCGAGGTGATCGACGAGACCGCGCTCGCCCGCCTGATCGAGGTCGGCGACATCGCGGGCGCGGGCCTCGACGTGTTCGAGCAGGAGCCGGCGGTGAGCCCGCGCCTCGTCAAGCTCGCCAAAGCCGGCAAGGTGGTGCTCCTGCCCCATATGGGCTCGGCCACCCACGAGAGCCGCGTCGACATGGGCGAGAAGGTCATCATCAACATCAAGACCTTCCTCGACGGCCACCGGCCGCCGGACCGGATCCTGCCCAGCATGCTGTGAGGGCCGGCCGGGGCCTTCAGCCTCCGGTTCCGGAAACCTCTCGTCACTCCGGGGCCGCGATGGCGGAGCCCGGAATCCCGAACCGCAGGTGCGGGAGAGGAGAGCGGAACACGATCCGCCTCCTTCCTGGACCGTCGGCGGCTCTGGGCGTGCCTTCGGCACCCCGGGTTCCGCTTCGCGGCCCCGGGATGACGCGCAGGATGTCACTCACGGGGGCGCCCGGCCTGTGGCCCGGCAGGGCGCCCGCATCCCTGAGCCCTCCCTTAGACCTGCCCTTAGCCCTGCAGCGTCGCCTTCAGGCTGATCTTGGCGTTGAGCACCTTCGAGACCGGGCAGTTCTTCTCGGCGATCCCGGCGAGCTCGTCGAACTTCTGCTGGTCGATGCCCGGGATCCTCGCCGTCAGGGTCAGGGCGGATTGGGTGATCGTGAAGCCGTCGCCGTCCTTCTCCAGGCTCACCACCGCCTGGGTGCGCAGCTCGTCGGCGGTGAAGCCGGCGGCTTGGAGCTGGAAGGCCAGCGCCATCGTGAAGCAGCCCGCATGGGCCGCGGCGATCAGCTCCTCGGGGTTGGTGCCCGGCTCGTTCTCGAAGCGGGTGTTGAAGCCGTAGGGGTTGCTCGACAGCACCCCCGACTGGGTGGTCAGCTGACCTTTGCCGTCCTTGCCGCTGCCCTGCCAAACAGCGTTCGCCTTGCGGTTCATGCGCGTCTCCCGTGACATGGAGGAGGCCGCACGATGGCGGCCTCGAACTCGGCGGGGCCGTTCCGGCGCCCGCTCACGCCCTCAGGTAGGTCAGCGCATCCCGAGGTCATCCTCCGGATCGGCATCGATCACGCGGCGGGCGAGGGCAAACGGGAATCCCGCCCGCGCCATGGCGGCGAGGTCGCGCTCGCGCGCAGCGATCCGGGCGGCCGGCGGCCGGAACGGCCCGAGGCGACGACGCCTGGCATAGGCGAAGGCAGCCTCGTCCTCGCCACCCTCGTCTTCCTCGGCCAGGGC
>JAEWKL010000005.1 GCA_023386115.1 Pseudomonadota bacterium | reverse complement strand
ATCGCCCGGGCGCTCGCGATGCGGCCCGACCTGCTGGTCTGCGACGAGCCGGTCGCCTCCCTCGACGTCTCGATCCAGGCTCAGATCGTCAACCTGTTCCTGGACCTGCGCCGCGAGCTCGGGCTGGCGATGGTGTTCATCAGCCACGACCTCGGGGTGGTCCGCCACCTCTGCGACCGGATCGCGATCATGTATCTCGGCCGGATCGTCGAGATCGGCCCGGCGGCGGAGATCGCCACGGCGGCGCGCCATCCCTACACGAGGGCGCTGCTCGCCAGCGTGCCCCGGCTGGTGACCGAGGAGGGCGACGCGCCCGCCCTGGAGCCGATCCGGGGCGAGCTGCCCTCGCCCCTCGACCGTCCGGAGGGCTGCCCCTACCGGACCCGCTGTCCGCTCGCCGTCGCGCGCTGCCGTACCGAGCCGCCACGCCTGCGCCTCCTCGGCTCGGTGGAGGTCGCCTGCCACCGCGCCGAGGAGGTGGAGGGACTTTAGCGCCCCCCGGCCGGCTTGATGTTCATCGCCAGGGTGTCCTCGTCGACCCGCGGCGTCACCGTGACCTTCGCCTTCTGGGCCGCCCAGGCGGTGCCGATCACGACGAGCGGCAGGCGCGGCCGGTCCCGGGCCGTCAGCGCCAGCGCCTCCTGCAGCAGGCTGCGCCGCTTGCCCTCGTCGAGAGCCAAAGCCGCCTGGTCGATCAGGCCGTCGAGGGCGGGATTGCTGTAGCCGACGACGTTGTAATTGCCGGCGCCCTTCGCGGCGTCGAAGCTGTGGGTGAGCGAGGAGAGCGTGTAATGGGCCTCGCCGGTCGAGGTCGCCCAGCCCCACATCGCCAGCGAATACTCGCCGCGCTGGCGGGCGGGAAAGAACAGGGCGGTCGGCTGGGCGTTCGCCGCGACCGCGATGCCGATCTGCGCCAGCATCTGGGCGAGCGTCGTGCCGACCTCGCGGTCGCCGGGCAGGCGGTCGCTGGTGAAGCTGAGCGTGACCTTGAACCCGTCCGGGTAGCCGGCCTCGGCCAGGAGTTGCTTCGCCCGCTTCACATCGGGCTTCGTCGGCGCGAGGCCCGGGTTGTAGCCGAAGATGTTCGGCGTCACGAGCTGGGAGGCGGGCTTCGCCTGCCCCTCGGTGGCGAATTCGGCCAGGGCCTCGCGGTCGATCGCGAGATCGACGGCCTCGCGGACCCGGGGATCGAGGAACGGGTTCTTCGCCAGCGGCGAGCCGTCCTTGGCCGTGACCTGCGGCGGCTTCTCCCGGAAGTCGAATTCGAGGTTGAAGACGTAGATCGTGCCGGTCGAGACGATCGCGAGCTTCGGGTCGCGCGCCAGCGTCGCGACGTCGGAGGAGGGCGTGCGGGCGATCACGTCGACCTGGCCGGCCTTGAGCTGCGCCACCCGTGCCGCGTCGTTGCTCAATTCCTTGCGGACCACCCGCTGCCACGGCTCGCGCCCGCCCCAGAAGCCGTCGAACCGCTCGAGCACGAGCTGGTCCTTCGGCACCCAGGACACGAACCGGTACGGCCCGGTCCCGATCGCCGCCTTGCCGGAGTTGAAGCCCGGATTGGCGGTCTCCTGGGTCGAAAAGTCCTTCGCCGCCTTCTCGGACACGATGAAGACGCGCACGAAGTCGTTCGGCAGGGTCGGGGCCGGGCCGTTCGTCACGACCCGCACCGTGAGGGGATCGACGATCGTCACCTCCTTGACGCGCCGGACATAGACCGAGGTCGGGTTCGGCCCGCTGATCTTCCGCGAGCGCTCGATCGAGAACTTCACGTCCTCGGCGGTGAGGTCCGAGCCGTCGTGGAATTTCACGCCCGGCCTCAGCTTGAACTCCCAGGTCGTGTCGTCGACGAGCCGCCAGCTCTCGGCGAGGCGCGGCTGGAGCTCCAGGTTGTCGCCGGCCCAGACCAGGGTGTCGAAGACATGCTTCAGCGTCTCGGCATGGGTCCCCGTCGAGGTGTAGTGCGGATCGATCGATTCCGGCCCGGCTCGGACGCCGATCGTGAGCGTCTGCGCGAAGGCGCCGCTGGCGCCGAGCGTGACCAGCGCGGCGAGGCCGAAGGAGTACAGAGGACGCATGCGGGGCGGGCTTCTATGGTTGGCGTGGTAGTCTACGAAGGTTGTCTGTTATTTCAACGGCCGAGCCTCGACAGCAAGCCGGCCCAGGACCGGGACGAGCGACCAGGGAGACCACGATGAGCGAGATCCAGGCCATCACCGCCCGCACCACACGGGAGGCGGGCCGCTACGTGCTCGAGGGCAGGGGTAAGGTGTTCCTGTCCGACTCGGCGATGATCCGGCGTGTGCCCTCGGTGGCGCCGAACCCGATCGAGTTCCTGGTCTCGGCGCTGGCCTCCTGCGCGCTCGCCAGCGTCGAGAGCGACGCGCGCGACTTCGGCATCGTGGTCCGGGCCGCCTCGGCCGAGGTCACGGCGGTCCGGGACGAGGCCGACGAGAGCCGCTTCAGCAGCATCCTGGTCACGCTCGCGGTCGAGGGCGTCGATCAGGCGACCGCCGAGCGGCTGACGACGCATTTTCGCGACCACTGCCCGGTCTACAACACCATCCGGCGCGGCGGGCCGATCACGGTCGAGGTCACGGCCGTCGCTTGAGGCGAGCCGGCCTCGATGCCGGCCCCGCTTGGTCTCCAGGGGAACGGGCAACGCGGAACCGCGCAATCCCGTCATTGGCGAGCTGGGCCACGAGCTGCAACTCCCAGTCGATGTAGCCCTGCATCGCGGCCCGGGCGTTGTCGGTGCCCTCGTAGGGCCGCTTGTAGACGTCGATCGGCTCGGACACGAAGCGCCCCTCCGTTTCGAGCGGCCGGCCGGCTTCCGTCCAGGCCTGGGTCCCGCCGGCGAGCAGCAGCACTTGGCGCGTCGTCGCCCCCCGCGCCTCGGCGAGATTGGCCGCGGCGACCCGCCCGTCCGGCGAGGTCAGGATGACCGGGCCGTCGCCCGGAAGGGCGGCGAGGTCGCGTGCCAAAGCCGGCCCGGAGGCGTGCCAGGCCCCCGGGATGTGGCCGCGCCGGTAGGCCGGGCTGCGGGCGAGATCGACGACCGTCGCGTCGGCCAGGCCTGCGAGCTCGTCCGGCGTCAACGCCGGCTCGGCCGGAAGAATCATCCGGGCTTGCTCCGGCACCGGGTAGGCATCGGGAGGTTCCGCGCCCTCCGCCAGGACGCTGGCGTCCCAGCCCATCTGGACGAGCCAGGAGGCTGCCATCCGGGCGCGCACCCCGTCGTCGTCGTAGAGCACAACGCGGGCGCCGCGCACGCCGAGCCACTCGTCGGTTGCCTGGACGAGTTGCCCGCCCGGCGCCGACGCGAAGCCCGCCGGGTGGCCGAGGGCGTGCTCGGCGGGGTCGCGTACGTCGAGGGTGTAGAGGGTGCGGGTTCCCGCCTCGGCGCGGAACCGGGCGAGGTCCTCCGCGTCGATCACCGGCACCCCGACATGCGCGGCCCACCTCCTCGCGCGTTCGCGGGCCCAGGCGCGCGTCGTGCCGGACGGCGGCGCGACCTGCTCGGTGCGGCGCGTCGCGAGCGCGAGCCCTTCCAGCGTCCAGCCGATCGTGCCGTTGCGCAACGCTACGACGCGGTTCGGCAGGCCGGCATTCACCAGGCTCTGGGTGCCGATGATGCTGCGGGTGCGCCCGGCGCAATTGACGACCACCAGGGTGTCGGGAGAGGGCGCGGCCTCGCGGATGCGGTAGACCAGCTCGCCTCCCGGCAGGCTGCGACCGCCCGGGATGCTCATGGTCGAAAATTCCTCGAAACGGCGGGCATCGACCACCACCACGTCCGTCTCCTCGTCGAGGATGCGCCGAACCTCGGCCGCCGGCAGGGACGGCGTGTGGAGGATCGCCTCGACCAGTTCGCCGAAGGCCTTCGAGGGCACGTTGACGTCGCGATAGACCTCGCCGACGCGGGCGTAAGAGTCGAGCCCGCCCTCCAGGATTGCCACCTCGCGGTAGCCCAGGGCCGTGATGCGCGCGGCCGCCCGCGCGGCGTAGCCCTCGCCGGAATCGTAGACGACGATCGGGGCCGAGAGGCGCGGCACCAGCGCCGGCAGGATCGTCTCGATCTCGCTCACCGGCACGCTGAGGGCGAAGAGCGGGTGCGCCTCGGCGAACGGACCCTCCTCGCGCACGTCGAGGAGGGCGATCTCGCGGCCCTCGGCCCAGTGGGCGCGCAAGCTCCGCGCGGTGATGGTCTTGGTCATCCGGATCTCGCGATGGTGAGGCGCGTGCGGGGAGCGCGGCTCAAAAGAACGCCCCGGTCGGCGGGAGGGCACCATTGAGGTAGTGGTCGCCGACCACCCGCTCCTTGTAGATTCGCGGGTTATGCGCGGCGATGACCTTCAGGTTGCGCCAATGGCGGTCGAGGGCCCGCTCGGTCGCGACGGCGCTGCCGCTGCCGACGTCGAGGAGTAGGCTCGCCAGCGTCGCCGCGACCTCGTCGGTCACGACCTTGGCCTCGGCCGCCGCGATGCTGGCGGCGATCGACAGGGACTCGGCGTCGGGCTGCGCCGCCCGCGCCCAGGCGAGGTCGAGGGCGGCGACGGCCCGGTCGGTCACCGCCAGGATCGCGGCCCGATGGGCGGCGATACGGCCGATCACCGCCTGGATCTCGGGCTCTTGCGCGGGGTGCTCGGCGAGCGCGTGGTAGTAGTTGCGCGACCGGCTCCGGACCAGCGCCAGGGCGTCCTGGAGGATGCGGGTGACGATGCCCGAGATCACCACCGTCAGGTAGACCTGATGGAAGGTGAAGCCGTAGAGGTGGGGCTCGCCCTCCTGGCGCTCCGGGAGCGTGAACAGGTCCTCGGGCGACACCGCCACGTCCTCGAACACCGTGGTGCCCGACCCGGTGAGCCTCTGGCCGAAGCCGGTCCAGTCGTCGTCGAGGATCACGCCCGGCGCCTTGGTCGAGACCAGGAACTGCACGGTCCGGCCGCTCGCCTCGTCGACCGCCGAGGCGAAGAGGTGGTCGGCATACATGTTGCCGGTCGAGTAGATCTTGCGGCCGGAGAACCGATAGCCGTCGCCGTCGCGCGAGAGCCGCGCGCCCGGCACCTGGTTCCGGCTGCCGGCCGGTCCCCCGCCCGCCTCCGAGACGGCGTTGCCGAACATCCGGCCCTCACCCGCCAGCGCCAGGATGCGGGCGGAGAAGGGGTCTGCCGGCGTCTTCCGGTGCTGCTCGACCGCGAAGAAATGGTTGCGAAAGACGTGGGCGAGGTTCGGATCCGCGCTGGCGAGGTCGCGGACGAGCGCGAACAGCTCGGGCAGGCTCACCCCGGCGCCGCCCGCCTCCCGGGGGAGCCGCACGGCGCCGAAGCCGCGCGCCTTCAGCGCCGCCGTCTCGGCGAAGATCGGGCGGCGCGCGACGTCGCGGGCGGCCGCACCTTCGGCGAATCCTGAGACGAGCGCGTCGAGGCCGAGGCGGCGGGTGATCGCGCTCCAGTCCGGTCGGGTGGCGGTGGCCGGATCGAGGGTTTGTCCCTGGATCATCGCTTAAGTCCTATCGGCCGGTGCCGGTGCGGCGCAGGGGCTCGGCGGCGCGCGGGTCGACGTAGGGGTCGAGGCCGAGGTGGTGGCGCAGGGTCTGGCCGGTATAGTCGTCGCGGAATCGCCCGGCCTCGCGCAGCAGCGGCAGCACCGCGTCGACGATGTCCTCGAGCCCGCTCGTCTGGACGTCGATGTTGAGGTTGAACCCGTCGGCCGCGCCCGTATCGAGCCAGTGCAGGATGTCGGCCGCGATCGCCTCCGGCGGGCCGACGATCATCCGGTGACCGCCGACGATGTTGCTGAGCGCGGCCTGCCGCACCGTCCAGCCGTGCTCGACCGCCTCGGCGAGGATCTGCTTGCGCGGCCAGCGCGAGGCGATCGGCACGCGCGGCTCGGCCGCCTCGATCCGGTCGTAGGGCAGGGGCGCGTCGAGGGGCAGGTCGTCGGGATCGAGGGCGAAGTGCCGGGCGAGCTCGGCCCGCAGGAAGTCGATGTCGAGGCCGGCATCGAGGTCGGCCTTGCGCCGCAGGGCCTCCTCTTCCGTGCTGCCGACGATCGGAAACAGGCCCGGCATGACGAGGAGCTGGTCGGGATCGCGGCCATGGCTGCGCGCGAGCGCCTTCACGTCGGCGTAGAACTTTTGCGCCGGCCCGATCAGGCGCTGGCCGGTGAACAGGGCGTCGGCATACCGCGCCCCGAAGGCCTTGCTGTCCTCCGACTGGCCGGCCTGGAAGATCACCGGCCGCCCCTGCGGCCCGACCGGGGCCGAGAGCGCACCGCGAGCGCTGAAGTGGCGGCCTTCGATGGCGATCGGTCGGAGTCTGGCCTCGTCGACGAAGACATGACGGTCGCGATCGGCGACGATCGCCTCCCGGGGCAGCGAATCCCACAGGCCGGTGACGATCTCGACGAACTCCGTGGCGCGCCGGTAGCGTTCCTCCTGGTCGAAGCCGTGGGGACGCCCATAGGCGGCGAGCGCCACCGGGGTCTGGCTGGTGATGATGTTCCAGGCCGCCCGGCCCTTGCTGATGTGGTCGAGCGAGGCGATCTGGCGGGCAACCGCGTAAGGGTGGCCGAAGATCGTCGAGGTGGTGGCGACGAGGCCGATATGGGTGGTGGCCTGCGACAGGGCGGCGAGCAGCGTCACCGGGTCGAGGGCACGCCAGGGCCGGTGCAACGCCTCGTCGACGAGGCCGCCGGGCCCGTCGGCGAGGAAGAGCGCGTCGATCTTGCCTTTCTCCGCCACCCTGGCGATGCGCAGGAAGGCATCGATGTCGGTGGGCAGCGAGGCCGGATCCGAGAATGTCTTCCAGGCGGCGTCGTGGCGCCCGGAGGCGAGGACGTTGACGCCGAGGCGGACGGGTTTTGGGAAGGGCATGGGCGCGCTCCTGGCGGAGACAGGGGAGGGGGTGCGTCAGACCCGGACGGAATGGTCGGCGACCCTGACCCGCTTCGGCAGGATCGCCCGGTCGGCGAGCCAGTCGGCCGCCTTTTGGAAGCCGGCGAGGAAGGCGGCATCGTCGGCCTCGTAGAAGCGGTTCCGGCGCTTGAGGCCGGCGAGGTGGTCGCGCACCGCGTCGCCGTACTTGCCCTCCTTCTGGGCAATGGTCTCGGCCTCGACCGGGTTGTCGCTGATCCACTGGCCCTCGCGGGCATAGGCGTCGATCACCGCGCGCACGAGGGCGGAGTTCTTGGTCGCGAAATCGCGCAAGGTGACGAGGGACGAATAGTCGATCAGGAAATCGAGGTCGGTTCCTTCGAAGAAGATGTCCCTGGCGTTATACTGGTCGCGGGCGATGGCGACCGCGGGCGTCCACATCGACCAGGCATCGACCCGACCCTGTCCGAAGGCCGGCGAGGCATCCGGCGGGTTGAGGTACACGAACTCGACCGTCTTGCGGTCGACGCCGTGCTTCTCGAGGGCCGCGACCAGCAGGAACTCGCCAAGGCCCGAGCGGTTCACCGCGACCTTCTTGCCGGCGAGGTCCTTGACCGAGTCGATGCCGGAGTTCTTCTTGACGATGATCGCGGTCGAGCGCGGCGCGTAGACGTTGTAGCTGGTGAAGACGAGGGGCGAGCCGGCGATGATGGCGGCGAGCGCCGGCGTGGTGCTGCCCCAGAAGCCGAAATCGGCGCTGCCGCCGACCACGGCCTGCAACGACGGCGCATGGTTGGGGAACGGGCCGACCCATTTCACCGTGATGCCCTGGTCGGCGAGGCCCCTCTCGAACTCGCCGCGCTCGCGGGCGATGAGCGGCAGGCCGCCCCGTCCCCAGCCGAGGCGGACGGTGTCGGTGTTGCGGGTCCCTTGCGCCCGGGCCGGGCCGAGGCCCGTCGCGGCGGCGCCGAGCGCCAGCCCGGCCCCCTGGATGAGCCGGCGCCGGTCGAGGCCGGGACCGTCTGAGCGGGTCATGACGAGACGTCCTGTGCGGTTCGGTGCTTCGGGATTCAGGCGGCGCGGTCGTGGATCGTGACGCCGAGTTCGCCGAGGAGCCTGCCGCGCAGAGGCCCCGGCCCCGCCTCGGTCTCGACCGCGACGTCGTAGGAGGCGGCGATCCGGCCGCCGCGCATCACCAGGATGCGGTCGGCGAGGGCGATCGCCTCGTCGACGTCGTGGGTGACGAGGAGGACACCCGGCCGGTGGCGTGCCACCAGATCCTTGATCAGCGCGTGCATCTTGATGCGGGTCAGCGCGTCGAGGGCGGCGAAGGGCTCGTCGAGGAGCAGGAGCCGCGGCTCGCGCACCAGGGCGCGGGCCAGCGCCACCCGCTGGGCCTGGCCGCCCGAGAGATTGCGCGGCCAGTCGGTCTCGCGCCCGGCGAGGCCGACCTCGCGCAGGGCCGCGACCGCCTGGGCCTTCGCCTCCGGCGTCTCGATCCCGAGGGCGACGTTCTGCCAGAGCGGGGCCCAGGGCAGCAGCCGGTGCTCCTGGAACACCACCGCCGGCCGGGCCGGGCCGTCGATCCGCCCGGCATCGACCGGGTCGAGGCCGGCGAGCGCCCGCAGCAACGTGGTCTTGCCGCAGCCGCTCGCGCCCAGCATGGCGACGAACTCACCGAGCTCGATCCGCAGATCCAGGCCCTCGATGACGACCCGCTCGCCGTAGCGGCGGCGCAAGCCGCGGACGATGACGGCGGCGCTCATCGGCTTTCCTCCTTGGCGTAGTTCGGGTGCCAGGCGAGCAGCCGGCGTTCCAGGGCGCGGGCGACCCCGTCGGCGATCACGCCGATCGCCGCGTAGATGACGATGGTCAGCACGATGACGTTGGTCTGCAGGAACTCGCGCGCATCCATCGCCAGGAACCCGATGCCCTTGGTGGTGGCGATGGTCTCGGCGACGACGAGCGCCAGCCAGGCGACGGCGAGCGCGTAGCGCACGCCCGTCAGGATCGACGGCATCGCGCCGGGCAGGATGATCTTGGTGATGCGGCCTCGCAGGCTGAGCCCCGTGACCTTCGCGACTTCGAGGAGCTTCGGGTCGACTTGTCGGATCCCGAGCACGGTGTTGATGTAGATCGGGAATAGCACGCCGAGCGAGACGAGGAAGATCTTGCCGGCCTCGTCGACGCCGAACCACACGATGACGAGCGGCAGGAGGGCGAGGAAGGGGATCGCCCGGATCATCTGGATCGAGCGGTCGAGCAGCGCCTCGGCGAGGCGCGAGAAGCCGACGAGCAGGCCGAGCCCGAAGCCGATGCCGCCGCCGACGAGAAAGCCGGTCGCGGCGCGCAGCAGGCTGTAGCCGAGATGCACGAACAGCGAGCCGTCCGCGACGAGCGTCCAGGCCGTGGCGAGCACCGCGCTCGGGGCCGGCATGACCTGCGGGTTCACGCCGCCGAACCGGCATAGGGCCTCCCAGGCCAGGGCGAACAGGACAGGTGCGAGCCAGGAGAGGACGATCAGCTCGCGTTCGCTCCAGGGCCTGCGGTCCGCCTTGCACGATGCCGTCCGAAGTGCGCCCGCTATCCCCCGGGGCGCCTTGGTGGAGAGTTCAACCGCCATGAATGCTCGCTTCGCATGCTCGCGTCCGGCGGCCGTTGCGACCGCGGCGCGCCGGGCGCAGCCCCTTCGTGTCAACTTGGTATTTTATTCGATCGAATTTGTAAACTAAATGTGGCGTGCGGCTACGCCCTGACGGCCCTGGTCGCCTGAGCTGGTTGCGTGCCGAACCCGGGAAAGACCCGCTCCACAACGAACGAGGTGAGCAAGACGGCAGCCCGCGGACCGGCAAGGCCACTGCGGCCGGTCGCGGCCCTGCCTCCCGGCGCGAGTCTGGTCGATCTCGTTGGAATCGAGGTCGGTGACGCGGGTCGCCTCGTCGTCGATCGCGGCGCGGTCGAGGGTGAGCAGCGGTCACCGCCGAGAGCGCCTCGACGCCCGAGCGGGGGCCCGCCTCGCAGACGAGGTCACCGTTCTCGACATCATCGCTGCGGATGGCCACCCCTGGTGCTGGCGGCCCTTGGGAGGACCCGACAAGGCCAGCTCGACGGTGCCGTCGGCGAACACCACGAAGGCTGCGCCCTGTCGAGCCCTCCTCGGCGATGACCCTGCCGGCGCGGTGCCGGCGCGCGGTGAAGTCACCGGCGAGCACCTCCGGCTCGGCATCGCCGAGGCGGCTGAACAGCGGCACGACGGCACGGCGGTCGTGTCGCCGTAGTGCCCCGAGCACGGCCCGGCATGCCGCGCGGACAGACGCCGGCAATCATCGCCACCCCCATCAGGTGGTCAGCTGTAATACGAGATCGCTGGTTGATGGTCCTGCCCGGTGCAGCATTTCGATATTAGTCCTGGCGGATGTCACTCTGGAATGCTGGACCATTCCGCCGTTTCTCTGCTTCAGTAATGACGTATCCCAGGCAATGAGAGCACATAGATTGTATTTTTACTTTATATCATCGAGGACGTATCAATATTTTATTTACTGCATCAACAAGCAAAATTGGTCCAGGCAGGGCGAAAATCGTAAAATAGTTTGATACGCGACGGCAACGCGGCCGCGCGATGACCCATCTCCGAAACGGGACTGCCGGAGGGCGTCAGATCCCCTCGCCGAAGAATTGGTCCATGGTGAGGGCCGGCTCCTCGCTGCGCGGGATGCGCGACACCACCCGGGCCGGCACGCCCGCGACGGTGGTGTGGGCTGGAACCTCGTGCAGCACCACTGCGGCCGCCGCGACCTTGGCGCCTTCGCCGACCCGGATGTTGCCGAGGACCTTGGCGCCGACGCTCAGCAACACCCCGCGCTCGATCTTCGGATGACGGTCGCCGCTCTCCTTGCCGTTACCGCCCAGGGTCACTGATTGCAGGATCGAGACGTCGTCGGCAATCACCGTCGTCTCGCCGATGACGACGCCGGTGGCGTGGTCGATGAACACGCCGGAGCCGATCCGCGCCGCCGGGTGGATGTCGCAGCCGAACACCTCCGAGATCCGGCTCTGGACATGGAGGGCCAGCGTCATCCGGCCCTGGTGCCAGAGCCAGTGCGCGACGCGGTAGCCTTCGAGGGCGGCCAAGCCCTTGTAGAACAGAAACGGATCGAGGTAGCGGCGGCAGGTCGGGTCGCGCTCGCGGATCGCGATCAGGTCGCGCACGGCGTGGGCGCCGGCCTGCGGGTCGGCCTCGAAGGCGGCGAGGCAGAGGTCGCGCATCGACAGCCGGGCGAGGTCGCCGTCGCCGAGCCGGTGGGCGAGGCGGTAGGCGAAGGCCTGTGCCAGGCTGCGCTGGTCGAGGATCGTCGCCTGGATGATCCCGGCATAGAGCGGCTCCTCGATCAATGCCGCCTCCGCCTCGGCGCGCAGTTCGGCCCAGACATCGGTCTCCGCCGTGCTGTGGCTCGTCGCGCGCAGGGGAGATTGTCGCAAAGCGGAGGCGCTCGCCCGAAGGGCGGGCGGCAGGGCCGGATCCATGCCGGGACGATCTCCGTGACGGGGGGTTAGTGTACGCGCCGGAAGAGGTCCGGCAGGTAGCGCTGCAGGATTTCGTGGCCGTCGAACGCAACGTCGATGGTCGGCGTCCGGTCGTCCTGGCCGTGGATGCCGACGACCCGCCCCTTGGCGTTGCGCCAGATCCCCAGCGCATCCGCGAGGTCGAGCCGGTCTAACACCACCTCGTCGCCGCGCGTCATCGTCGCTGAAGCCATGGCGTGATCCTCCGATGGGGTGAGCGAAGAGGGCTGCCGTGCGCCGCGGACCACCCGGCGGGAAGAACCTCCCTCGATTTCGGCCATGCCCGAGAAGGCTATGATCGCGAACGGCGCCGACAAGAGCATTTACTTCGCTAACCCTCTGATTTCATGCCATAATCTATGAAGCACCGGCGTGCCGCAAGCCTTGTTCGGTGCTTTTTCCTCCGCTACGGCAGGGCCGCCGCCGCCGGAGATCCGGCAGGGCCGCCTCGACGCCGGATCGCCCGATGGGTACGTTCGCGTCCGTCTTCGCCGGCGGGCGCGTGATCGCGACGGCGCTCGCTCGCCGTCCGGCGGCGCTGGTGGCCGACGACGAGGTCGCGACGGTCGGCGAGGGTGGATGCCCGTTCGCGCCCCGCTGCACCCTGGCGACCGTGCAGTGTCGCGCCGAGGCGCCGCCTTTGCGCTCCGCCGGCAGCGGGAGTCTCGCGTGCCACCACGTCGCTCTCGCGGCGTGACCGGGGCCGAGCGACCCGGCCGTGCTGCGGGTGCTGCGTCCCCGGGAAAAGCGAATGCCCAGAGCGACGTCGCCACGAAATGATCATCCTCCGATTTCCGAGATATATAGCAATATAAATCTATCGACTTGCGCCTTCCATCGATCCTATCATTGCGGCAATGGCGGGCCGGCGCCGTGCTTGTCCGCAAAGAGGAATGACTGCGATGAGCCTGTGGCCGCGCCAGATTGTCGAACGCCCCGACACGGCAGCAGGCAGGAGCGCCGGCGGGCGCAGCCCCGGCGACGCCGCTCGGCGAAACGCCGCCGGCGACCGTAGCGACGCCCGACGGGGGGACGGGACGGTCGATGACGACCGGCAGCGGTCGCAGCGGCTGGCAGTCGCCAAGCAATTCGACCTCGACGGCCAGATCGGCTGAGCGCGTCCCGACCCGCGGCCGCCAAGGGAAGTCGAGAACCAGCGGCGCGGCCGAGCTTCCTGGTGAAGTGGAGCTGCTCCGTCCCGGGCACGGGCGGCCGGCCGCTCGGGAGGTCCGTCGTGCATGACGCCCGGGCCGGATGACGGCTGCCGCCGTCCCTCATCGATGGAAGACCGTACGACATGACGCTCACCAGACGCAGCTTCGCCACCGGGACGGCCACGACCCTCGCGGCGCTCGCGACGGGGAGTCCGGCCTGGGCAGACCGCGTCCTGCGCGTCGGCTACCAGAAATACGGCACGATGCTGCTGCTGAAGGCCCGCGGCAGCCTCGATACGGCGCTCAAGCCCCTCGGCTTCCGGGCCGAGTGGCGGGAGTTCCCGGGCGGGCCGCAGCTCCTGGAGGCGCTCAACGCCAAGGCCGTCGACCTCGGCGTCGTCGGCGAGACGCCGCCCATCTTCGCCCAAGGCGCCGGTGCGCCCCTGGTCTACCTCGCCCACGAGCCGCCCGCCCCGAAGAGCGAAGCGATCGTCGTGCGCAAGGACAGTTCGATCCGCCATGTCGCCGACCTGAAGGGCAGGAAGGTCGCGCTCAACAAGGGCTCGAACGTCCATTACCTCCTCGTGCGCGCCCTGGAGGAAGCTGGCCTCGCCTATACGGACATCCAGACCGTCTTCCTCGCTCCTGCTGACGGGCGGGCGGCGTTCGACGGGGGCTCGGTCGATGCCTGGGTAATCTGGGACCCGTTCCTGGCCGCCGTCGAGGTGTCGAGCGGCGCGCGCGTCCTGCAGGACGCGACCGGGCTCGCGGCGAACCACCAATTCTACGTCGGCGAGCGTTCCTTCACCGAGTCGCAGCCGCAGGCCATCGACGCTGTGCTGGCGGCGATCGCCGTGGTCGACCGCGAGACCAACGGGGTGACCGAGACGGCGGCGCGCGAGCTGAGCCCGGCGGTCGGCATGCCGGTGCCGATCCTCTCCCGGGCGCTCGCCCGCCAGAGCTGGGGCGTCGCTCCGCTCGGGCCCGAGGTCGTCGCCGGGCAGCAGCGCATCGCCGACACGTTCCTGCGCCTCGGCCTGCTGCCGCGGCCGATCCAGGTGGCGGACGCCGTCCGGCAGGCGCGCTCGTAAGGCGGGGAGCCGCCCTCAGGCCGCGCCGGTCGCGGACCGGTGGCGGGCGGCCGGATGGACCGCGTCGACCCGGTCGCGTCCGAACAGCTTTCGCCGGAGCGGCCCGTCGCGATAGGCGGTCGGGTAGCGCCCGCGCCGGTGAAGCTCGGGGACGACGAGGTCGACGATATCCGTGAAGGTCTCGTGCGCCACCACGTAGGCAAGGTTGAACCCGTCGATTCCGGTCGCCGCCACGAAGGCCTCCAGCGCGTCGCAGACGGTCGCGGGCGAGCCGCAGAAGACCGGCCCGATCCCGCCGATCCCGACATGCTCGGCCACCTCCCGCACCGTCCACACCCGGCCCGGATCGGCCCGCGTGACGTTGTCCATGGCGGAGCGCCCGGCGTCGTTCTCGACGTGCCGGACCTGCGCATCAAGGTCGAGCGTCGAGAAGTCGACCCCGGTCCAGCCCGACATCAGGGCGAGCGCCCCCTCGTGGCTGACATGGGAGCGGTACTCGGCGAGCTTGGCCTGCGCCCGCGCGTCGGTTTCGGCGACGACGACGGTGGCGAGGGCGTAGATCAGGAGGTCGTCCTGTCGCCGGCCCGCTTCGGCCGCCGCCTGCCGGAGCGCGGCGACGCGCGGGGCAATCACCTGCGGCGAGGGACCCGACACGAACACGCATTCGGCGTGGCGGGCCGCGAAGCCGCGCCCCTTGGGCGAGGTCCCGGCCTGGTAGATCACCGGGGTGCGCTGCGGCGAGGGCTCGCCGAGATGCACGCCCTCGACCCGGAAATGCGGGCCTTCGTGCCGGATGGCCCGGACCCGGGCCGGATCAGCGAACACGCCCGCCGCCCGGTCGCGCCGCACCGCGCCGTCGTCCCAGCTGCCCTCCCACAGCTTGTAGACGACGTCCATGTACTCCTCGGCGAGGTCGTAGCGGTCGTCATGGGCGCGCTGGCGGTCGAGGCCCATCGCGCGGGCCGCCGAGTCGAGGTAGCCGGTGACCACGTTCCAGCCGATGCGGCCGCTCGTCAGGTGGTCGAGCGTCGTCATGCGGCGGGCGAGCAGGTAGGGCGCCTCATAAGAGAGATTCACGGTGACGCCGAAGCCGAGATGCGCGGTCACCGCCGCCATCGCCGGCACGACGAGGAGCGGATCGTTGACCGGCACCTGCGTGGCGTGCTGCAGGGCCGCGGCCGGCGAACCGCCATAGACGTCGTAGAGCCCGACCACGTCGGCGAGGAACACGCCGTCGAAGCAGCCCCGCTCCAGCAATCGGGCGAGGTCGGTCCAGTAGGCGAGGGTGTTGTAGTCGCCGGAGCGGTCGCGGGGATGGCGCCACAGGCCGGGCGACTGGTGCCCGACGCAGTTCATCTCGAAGGCGTTGAAGCGGATCATGGCTCGACCGACGCGGGCGGGAGGGGACGTTCGACGCGACCCGGTCGGCACCCTCGGGCGGGCGCGGGATCGCGCCGGGGCGGGGCAACGGCCGTCGAACAATGGACGTGCCTCCCATACTGAGCCGGCCTGTCAGGCCGTTCCATCCTAAAACTGCCTAATCAAATAAAAAATCATCCCCCTTTTTGGCCCTCTCGCAGAAATCAATTCTATCATCACTGATCACAGACATCGTCCCGCTTTCTCCGTCGCAACTGACTGATGAGGCCGAGGATTTCATCGACAAAGCAAGGGATTTTTGCAGCCATGCCCTTGGCCGGCCGGACTCGCTATGATCTATGGGCCTCGACACCACACTGACTCGGCGCGAACTCTTTCACGCCCCGACGCTGCTGTCCGAGGATCCGATCCGATGCCGACCACCCGTCGAACCGTGCTCGCGGGCCTCGCCGCCTCGGCCACCGTGAGCCGCCCCGCTCGTGCCGCCGCGCCGCTCCGCATCGGCTATCAGCGCTCCTCGACGCTGATCGCGCTGCTGCGCCAGGACGGGAGCCTGGAACAGGCTCTGTCGGCGCAGGGCATCGGCCTGTCCTGGCACGAATTCACCAGCGGCCTGCCGATCATGGAGGCGCTCAACGCGGGCTCGATCGACGTCTCGGCCGACGTCGCCGACACGGTGCCGGTCTTCGCGCAGGCGGCCGGCGCGCGCATCACCTACGTCGCGCAGGAAGCGGCCTCGCCCGAGGCGCAGGCGATCCTGGTACCGAAGGACTCGCCGGCGCGCTCCGTGGCAGATCTGAAGGGCAAGCGGATCGCCGTCACCAAGGGGGCGGGCAACCACTTCCTGGTTCTCGCCGCGCTCAGGGAGGCCGGCCTGTCGTTCCGCAGCATCGCGCCGGCCTACTTGAGCCCGGCCGACGGGCGGGCCGCGCTGGAGAGCGGAGGGGTCGAGGCCTGGGCCGCCTGGGACCCGTTCCTGACCGCGGCTCAGAAGCAGGCGGGTGCGCGCGTCCTGCGCGACGGGGCCGGGCTGTCGCTCTACAAGCGCTACTACCTCGCGGCCGACACCTCCGTGGCGGCGAACGAGCCGGTGCTCAATCTCCTGTTCGGCAAGCTCGCGCAGACCGGAGCCTGGGTGAAGGCGAACCCGGCCGAGGCCGCCGCGCGGCTCTCCGCGCTCTGGAAGCTCGATCCCGCGATCGTCCTGCAGGCGAATGTCCATCGCAGCTACCGGATCGAGCCCGTCACCCGGGACGGCCTCTCCGAGCAGCAGACAATCGCGGACGCGTTCCGGGCCGAGGGGCTGCTGCCGCGCGCCGTCGACACCGCCGCCCTCGGGATCTGGCGGCCCCCCGTTCCTTGATCCGCCCGTCGATGGCGGCCGGACCTTCGCACCGTGGAGCGGGCGTGGACAGGTCGGGATCAGTCGCCGGCTCGCGCGGCCGGCGATCGTCCTCCAGCGCTCCGGCGACCGGCTGTCTCGTCCCGGCGCCGTTGCCCGGGGCGGGCCGCCCCATCGCCGACGTGGCCATCCATCGGCGCCCGCTGCGGTGTTCCTCCGAGGTGGGCGGGCCCACCACGGTGAGGCGGACCGGGACCATCGCGTTCGCGCCGCGATCGGTGCCACCCCTCCCGCAGTGGCCGCGACGGGCTATCATGCGCGGAGTCATGCCCGAGACCATGAGACAGCCGGCGATCGAGCCCCGCTGCCCGAGCCCGGCCGACCGCCGCCAGGACATTCGGAGCGGTTCACGCTCCTCGCGCCCTGATAGGATGAGTTTCCAGACGATCCACCACCCGGCAAGGAGCCCCATCATGACCACGGCCCCCGAGCCCAGCACCGGTGTCACGATCGGCGGGATGCAGGTGCGCTACCTTGCCCGCAGCGACGCCACCGGCGACGCGATCGGCATCTACGCCATCACCCTGGCACCGCGCTCGCCCGGCGCCGGGCTCCACCGGCATGCCCGGCTCACCGAAGCGTTCGAGGTGCACGAGGGGGCGCTCACCCTGCGGCTCGGCGACCGCGACGTGACGGCGGGGCCGGGCGACTTCGTCCTGGTGCGGCCCGGCGAGCCGCACGCCTTCGCCAATCGCGGGACCGAGCCGGTGCGCTTCACCCTCACCTTCGCCCCGGCCTTGCATCGCGAGGGCTTCTTCGAGGGGCTGGCCGCGCTCGCCGCCGAGGACCGCCTGCGGGACGAGGGCGCCATGCGCGCCCTGATGGCAGCCTACGACCAGGAGCCCCTCGCCGGCTTCGCGGGCTGGAGCGAGGCCGGCTGACGCGTCATGCTCCTTCCGTACGAATCAGGAGGGCAGGGGATGCGGCGGCGGATCGACGGCGGATCGAGCTTCGAGCGTGACTACGGCTATTCCCGCGCCGTGGTGCAGAACGGCTTCGTGTTCGTGGCCGGCACCACCGGCTACGACTACGCCGCGATGACGATGCCGGAGGAGGCCGGCGCCCAGGCCGAGGCGTGCTGGCGCACCATCGCGGGCGTGCTGGATCAGGCCGGCTCGTCGCTGGAGCACGTGGTGCGGGCCACCTATTACGTCACCGACCGGGCGGAGGCCGAGGCGGTGCTGACGGTCTGCGGCCGGGTTCTCCGGGAGATCCGCCCGGCCGCGACCCTGGTGGTGGTGGCAGGGTTGCTGCGCCCGGAGATGAAGGTGGAGATCGAGGTGACCGCGTTGCTGCCGAAGGGCTGAAGCCGAGGCCGCGCCCGCTCGCCCGGCCCATGACGGGGCGGGCGCCTACAGGACGGGCGTCCCCGCCCGGTTCGCCACCCGGATCTGCCACAGGCACAGGAGCGGGGTGACCACCAGCTCCATGCCGAGCGCCGCCAGCATGGTGAGCGACGGCACCCCGGTGAGCCACAGGCCCATGAGCCGGGCGAGGCCGCCGAGCACCACGATCATCGTCAGGAAGCGGAACAGCGACGTCTTGGTCTCGATGGCGGGCATCGTCGACCAGAACAGCAGGCCGATCCCGAGCAGCAGGCCCGACAGGTAGCGGAAATGGCTGTCGGTCGACACGTCGGTGGCGCCGCCGCCGATCCCGGCTTGGCCGAACAGCACGCCGTAGAGCCCACCCAGCACCGGCACGAGCGCCGCCACCGCCACCACGCGCTGAAGGGCGCGTCGCTCCGTCTCGAAGGTCATTCCGGATCCCTTGCCTCACGGCCTCGCTGCGTCTCTCCCCGACAATCCGTCGGGGGCCGGCAGGTTCACCAATGGTGCAGCACCACCGCCTCGGCGAGGCAGGCCGGCTTCTCGGCGCCCTCGATCTCCACCGTCACGCCGTAGGTGGTGCGCAGGCCCCGGGGCGGCACGTCGACGGCTGCCGCCACCCGCACGCGGCCGCGCAGGCGGGAATCGACCACCACGGGCGCGGGGAAGCGCACCCGGTCGAGACCGTAATTCAAGCTCAGGCGCAGACCCTCCAGGCGGCGCACCCCGGCGATGAAGCGCGGCACCAGCGACAGGGTCAGGTAGCCATGCGCCACCGTCGCGCCGTAGGGGGATTCGCGCGCCGCCCGCTCTGGATCGACATGGATCCATTGATGGTCGTCCGTCGCCTCGGCGAAACGGTCGATCATCGCCTGATCGACGGTGACCCAGTCGCCGACCCCGATCTCCTGCCCGATCGCCGCCTTCAGGGCCTCCGGCCCGTCGAAGATCTCCATGCGGTCTCCTCCCGTGTCCGGCGCACCTTAAGGCCCCTTCGCCGGCACGGCCACGCTCGTTCGGGGATCGATACTCCGGCCGAGTGTTCTACTTGGAGGGGGAGCGTATCGGTGGTGAGGAGTGCAGGCGGTGGGCCAGAAGAGCGTGCGGGTCGCGATCGCAGGAATCGGCAACTGCGCCTCCTCCTTCGTGCAGGGCCTGACCTATTACCGGGAGGCCGGTCCCGGGGAGGCGGTGCCGGGCCTGATGAGCCCCGATCTCGGCGGCTACCGGGTGGCGGACGTGACCGTGGTGGCGGCCTTCGACGTTGCGGAAGCCAAGGTCGGCCGAGACCTCGCCGAGGCGATCCTGGCTCCGCCCAACAACACCACCCTTTTCGCGAAAGTTGCCCCGACCGGCGTCACGGTGGAACGCGGCCCGACCCTCGACGGGCTCGGCCGCTACCTCGAGGCGATCGTTCCGGAATCGGCGGCCCGGCCGGTGGACGTCGCGGCGGCCTTGCGGCGGGCGGGCGCCGAGGTGCTGGTCTCCTACCTGCCGGTCGGCTCGCAAGGAGCCACGGAGTTCTACGCGGACGCCGCGCTGGCGGCGGGCTGCGCCTTCGTCAACTGCATCCCGGTCTTCATCGCCTCGCATCCGGAGTGGCGCCAGCGCTTCGCGCAAGCGGGGCTGCCGCTCATCGGCGACGACATCAAGAGCCAGGTCGGCGCCACCATCGTGCACCGGGCGCTGGCCCATCTCTTCCGCGAGCGCGGCGTCAAGCTGGAGCGGACCTACCAGCTCAATTTCGGCGGCAATGCCGATTTCCGCAACATGCTGGAGCGCGAGCGCCTCGAATCGAAGAAGATCTCGAAGACGCAATCCGTGCAGAGCCAGCTCGAAGCCGCGCTGCCGCCGGACGACATCCATGTCGGCCCGAGCGATTACGTGCCCTGGCTGAGCGACCGCAAATGGGCGCATATCCGGCTGGAGGGCACCGCCTTCGGCGGCGTGCCGCTGACCCTCGAGTTGAAGCTCGAAGTGTGGGACTCGCCGAACTCCGCCGGTATCGTCATCGACGCGGTGCGCTGCGCCGCGCTGGCGCGGGATCGCGGCATCGGCGGGGCGCTGATCGGTCCGTCCGCTTGGCTGATGAAGTCGCCGCCGGAGCAGTTCACCGATGAGGAGGCCCATCGGCGGACGCTGGCCTTCGTGGCGGGGGAGGGCGCGTAGGAGGCTGTTCGCTCCGTCAGTCGATAGTCGCAGTTGCACCTGCGACCCTCCGCGGGTGAACCGGGGGGGGGTGGGGGGGGGGGCGCGGGG
>JAEWKL010000273.1 GCA_023386115.1 Pseudomonadota bacterium | reverse complement strand
CGACGCGGGCGATCGAGCCGCCGCCGGCGCCGATCGTCACCATGTCGACCATCGGCAGGGGCAGCGGCCACTCGCCGACATGGCCCGCTTGCGTGAGGCCGATCCGGCCGTCCTTGATGAGGCAGATATCGGCGCTGGTGCCGCCGAGATCGACCGTGATGATGTCCTCTATGCCGCAGGACGCCGCGACCTCGCGGGCGCCGACCACGCCGGCGGCCGGCCCCGACAGGGCGGTGAGGGCGGGGGCGCGGCGGATCGTGGCGGCGCCGGCGACGCCGCCGTTGGACTGCATCAGGAGGAGCGGGGCGGCGATCCCGGCCTCGCCGAGCCGGTCTTGCAGCCGCGACACGTAGGTCGAGACGCCCGGCATGACGACGGCGTTCAGCACGGTCGCGAGCGAGCGCTCGTATTCCCGCACGACCGGCAGCACGTCGCAGGACGCCGTCACCGCGAGGCCGGGCAGTTCCTCGCGCAGGATCGCCGCCACGCGCTGCTCGTGTGCCGGGTTGGCGAAGGCGTGCAGCAGGCAGATCGCGACCGCCTCGACGCCGGCGGCGCGGCAGGACGCGGCGGCGGCGCGCACGCTTCTCTCGTCGAGATCTTCCAGCACGGCGCCGCCGGGCCCGATCCGCTCGCGCACCTCGAAGACGCGGGAGGCGGGGACCGGCCGGGCCGGCTTGACCCAGGAATAGAGATTGGCGCGGCGCGGGATGTCCTGCCGGCCGATCGCCAGCACGTGGCGGAAGCCCGCGGTGGTGATCAGCGCCGCGCGCGCGCCCTTGTCCTCCAGGATCATGTTGGTGGCGACCGTGGTGCCGTGCAGCACGCGCCCGAGATCGAAGGCCGGGAGGCCGGCCTCCTCCAGCGCGAGGGCGACGCCGGTCATGAAGGCCCGCGAGGGATCGCCCGGCACGCTCGGCGTCTTGGCGCGCCAGACGCGGCCCGAGCGGGGATCGTGCAGCGCCACATCGGTGAAGGTGCCGCCGATATCGACCGCGACCGCGAGGGAAGACTCAGGCGAGGGCATCGACGTACTCGTGACGGTGGAAGGCCCGGGTCTCCGGGCGGTCGGCGCGGGCGATGGCGGTGGCGGCCTCGTCGAGGGCGCCGTCACGGATCACCACGCCGTAGAGGCGCGCGGCGGCAGCCACGGACACGAAGCCGCCGAGCACGTCCTGGAGGACATCGTGGGCCGGCCGGTCTAAGGGATGGCCGTGGCCGCCGCCGCCGCCGGTCTCGATGCGCAAGGTGTCGCCGCGCTTCAGCCGGTTGCCGTCCGAGAGGGGCGGGAGCACCCGCTCCTCCGGGGTGCCGGCATTGACGACCGCGCGGCCGACGCCGCCCGCCCGGCCGCCGCCGATCCCCCAGGGCGGGTTCTCGACGCCGTCGATGCGCAGGGCCAGCACCGCCTCCTCCGCCAGGATCTCGTAGTCCCGCACGATGCCGCAGCCGCCGCGGTGGCGGCCGGCGCCGCCGGAATCCGGCACGATCCCGTAGGCCCGCAGCCGGACCGGGTAGCCGGTCTCGAGGAACTCGACCGGATAGTTCTCCTGCGCGACGAAGTAGACCGCGTCGATCCCGTCCGCGTGGGGCCGCGCGCCGTAGCCGACGCCGATCCCGTCCGAGAGCAGGAACGGCTCGGGCATCCCGGACTCGGTCCGGGACGTGCCGCGCATCAGGATGATGACGTAGGCCGAATGCGCCGCCGGCGCCCCGCCGCCGGCCACGTTGACGAGGCCGTTGAGCCCGGCGAGCACCCGCATCATCGTGAGGCCGCGCATGCCGAGCGGCGCCGGGAAGCGCGGCCAGAGCAGCGAGCCCTCGCGCAGGCGCACCTCGTCGAGGGCCTGCGGCCCGCCGGCGTTGCAGACCTGGGCCGGATCGCCGCCGAGATAGTAGAGCCCGAGCGCCATGCCGGGGACGCCGGGATTCATCAAGAAGTTCACCGGCCCCGGCGCCTGGTCGTCGGTCCCGGTGGCGTCGAAGACGAAGCGGTCCGCGCCGTCCTCGGCTTGGGCGCGGGTGAGGAAAAAGCGCATCCGGTAGGGACCGCCGCCATGGCCGTCGGAGTCGATCGCGTCGGTGAAGCGGTGCGTGCCGTAGGCGAAGGTCTCGGCCAGCTTCTCGCGCACGAGGCCCCGGGTGCGGGCGAGGAGCTGGGCGAGAGCGTCGGCCACGACGTCCGGGCCGAAGCGGTCGAGGATCTCTGCCACGCGCCGCACGCCGAGATCGACGCTCGCCATCAGGGCCCGCATGTCGCCGAGGCTCTGGGCCGGGAAGCGGGAGTTGCGGTGGAAGATCGCCAGAGCCGCCTCGTTGGTCCGGCCGCCATCGATCAGCTTCACCGGAGGCACGATGATGCCCTCCTGGAAGATGTCGGTCGCGTCCGGGCTGATCGAGCCGGCGCGCAAGCCGCCGATATCGGCGAAGTGCGCCCAGGCCATCACGAAGGCGCAGAGCCGGCCGTCGCGAAAGACGGGCGCGAGCAGCACCTGGTCGTTCGAGTGCGAGACGGCGCCGCGCGAGCCGTAGCAGTCGTTGTACCAGTAGAGGTCGCCGGCCCGCATCGTCTCGGGGGGAAAGTCGCGGAAGACCGGGCTGGTGATGTCGCCGAAGATCGGCACGTTCGAGCCGACCGCCATGATGCCGTTCGCGTCGAACAGGCCGGTGTAGAAATCCTTCTTCTCGCGGATGAAGGCCGAGATCGCGGTGCGCTCGATCAGGGCCTCCATCTCGGCCTGGGCGGCCCGCACGGCGCCGCGCACGATCTCGAGCGTGACGGGATCGCAGACGGGCCGCGGTGCCAGCGTCTGCTCGGCTTCAGTCGAGCGGAGCATTGGTCGGATCCTTGATGAGGAGGAGCGTCACCGCGCTGATCAGTGCGGAGGCGACGACGAAGAGCGCCGGCGAGAGCGGGCTGCCGGTCTCGCGGATCAGGAAGGTGGCGATGAACGGTGCGAAGCCGCCGAAGATCGTGACCGCCAGGCTGTAGCCGATCGAGAGCGCGGTGAACCGGACCCGTGTCGGGAAGAGCTCGGCCAGGACGGCGCAGAGCGGGCCGGCATACATCGCGAGCAGGAAGGCCGCGATCGACTGCGTCAGCGCGAGGCCGAGGCCGGTCGGATGGCTCACCACGAGGGCGAAGAGCGGATATCCGAGGACGACATAGCCCAGCGCCGAGATCAGCAGCACGGCCTTGCGGCCGATCCGGTCCGAGAGGAGGCCCATCACCGGCGTGAACAGCGTCAGCACGAGAGCGGCCACCGCCGAGGAGTAATAGGCGGTGCCGGGTGCGATGCCGAGCTGCCCGGAGGCGAAGCTCGGCATGAAGATGTTGAAGGTGTAGTTGCCCACCGTGCCGACGATCGACAGGCCGAAGGCCGCCAGCACCGGCCGGCGGTAGATCGTCAGCGCGTCGCGCACCGGGTGGGAGGCCACCGCTGCTTGCGAGACCGCGCGGTCGAAGGCCGGCGTCTCGGACACCTTGGAGCGCAGGTACAGGCCGATCGGCGCCAGCACGAAGCCGCAGATGAACGGGATGCGCCAGCCCCAGGCCGTCATGGTGGCGGGGTCGAGGGTCGAGTTCAGGATCGCGGCCATCAGCGTGCCGGCGATGAGCGCGAGGCCGACGCTGAATTGCTGCATGCTGCCGATCAGGCCGCGCCGCCCCGGCGGCGCGTACTCGACCAGGAAGGCGGCCGCACCGCCCCACTCGCCGCCGGTCGAGAAGCCCTGGACCAGCCGGCAGGCGACGAGGAGCAGCGGCGCCCCGATCCCGATCGTGGCGTAGGACGGGATCAGGCCGGTGAGCGCCGTGGCGGTCGCCATGAGGCCGACGGTCAGGATCAGCGCCGCCTTGCGGCCGCGCCGGTCGCCATAGGCCCCGATGACCACGGCGCCGACCGGCCGCATCACGAACCCGACGCCGTAGGTCGCGAAGGTCGAGAGCAGCGACACGACCGGATCGCCGGCGGGAAAGAAATTGGCGCCGATCTGGGCGGCGAACAGGCCGAAGATCAGGAAGTCGAACAATTCGACGAAGTTGCCGACGGCGCAGGACACGATCGCCCGGCGGCGGATGCGGGCGTGATCGGACGTCATCCCGGACATGGTTTCGGTTTCGGGCAGCGACTTGGCCGCCGGCACGCTGATGGCCGTTCGCGACATCCTTTCCTCCGCTGTCAGGCCGGCCCCGGCGGGCGAGCGCCCTGGTTTTGCAAGCCGTGCACCAAGCGCCGGAGACGCGCCGCCCGAGGGGGAGCGCCCCGCCGATGCCGGCTCGCCTGCCACCGGATGCGGCAGATGCTGCCTTTTTGTCTTCTTGTCTGACAATGTTGCGCAGAGTGCCGAGGCTGTCGAGGGCCTGTTTCGCGGTGCATCCGCCGGGCGCCCCGTCCGGTGCGCGTGGCGGCGCATCGCGCCGACGTGCTATCGGGAAAACCGGTCGAGGAGAGGGGCATGATCGCCGGAGCGCTGGGCACGCTCGCGCCGCCGCAACTGGTGCGCGAACGTGCCTTCGAGGAGGTGCGGGACGCGATCATCGCGGGCCGGATCGCGCCCGGCGCGCGGCTCATCGAGCGCGAGCTCTGCGCGGCGCTCGGCATCAGCCGGGCTTCGGTGCGCGAGATGATCCGCCGGCTCGAGGCGGAGCGGCTCGTCTCGGTCGAGCCCCGCAAGGGGCCGACCGTGATGGCGCTGACCCGCAAGGACGCGGCCGAGATCTACGAAATCCGCGCCCTGCTGGAAGCCCTGCTCATCGAGCGCTTCACGCAGGTCGCGGGCGAGGGCGAGATCGCGCATCTCGAACGCATCTTCGCGCAGGTCCGGACCGCCGCTGCGGACGATGCGGTTCCCGAGATCGTCGCGCTGATGCTGCGCTTCAACGACCATCTCCTCGACGTGGTCCGGCACGACGTGGCCCGCGACCTGCTCCGGCAGCTCAACGCCCGGATCAACTTCCTGCGCATCCGGGCCATGGCGAAGCCGGGGCGGATTGCCGCGAGCCTCGATGAGATCGGTACCATCCTCGACGCGGGGCGCGGCCGCGACGCGGCCCGCGCCGGTGCGCTGATGAAGGCCTCCGTGGAGCACGCGCGCGACGCGGCGCTGGAGCAGCTGGCCGCCCAGGAGCCGGATCGGCCCTCCGGCACGCGTCGCCGGCCGGCCGGGCCGCGCCGGCCTGCGCAGCAGGACCCATGCTGAGAGCCTGATCCTCGCGCGACGTCGGCACGGTTCCGTCAGGGTGACCGATCGATTGCGGCATCACCGTGCGGGCGGCGCTGCCGGAGCGGCCCGCTGAGACCGTCGAGGACGGCCTGCCCGACCGCGGCCATCGTGAGACGAGGCAACGAGCCGGCGGTTTCCCCCCGCCGCCCGGCGACGGTCTCGACGGTGCCGAGCACGGTCATGCCTCCCGCTTTCGAAGGATCCGGGATCATCGCCATCCGTCGGGACGAAATTGGCGTCACCCCCTTGCAGGCAGTTAGCCGGCTTCCAGATCACCGCGGATTGTCACTCTTCCTGGACGGATGGGCATGCTGGGCTGGTTCCGGGCGTTGATGCCGAGAGAAGACCGCTTCTTCGACCTGTTCGAACGCCATGCCCGCACCCTGGTTGCCGGCGCCGAGGCGTTGCAGGCGCTGCTCGAGGAGGGCGGGGACGTGCCGCGCTTCTGCGGGCTCATCGCGGAGCGCGAGCAGGAGGCCGACGACATCGCCCGCGAGGTGCTGGAAGCGGTGCGCCGCAGCTTCATCACGCCGTTCGACCGCGGCGACATCAAGGACCTGATCCAGTCCATGGACGATGCCATCGACCAGATGAACCGCACCGCGAAGACCATCATGCTCTTCGAGGTGCGGACCTTCGACCCGGTCATGCGGGAGATGGGCGGCACGGTCCTGGAAGCCGCCCGGCTCACCGCCGAGGCGGTGCCGCTCCTCCACGCCATCGGCAAGCAGGCGGGACGCCTGTCCGCGCTGACCGAGCGGGTGGTCGAGGTCGAGGGACGCTCCGACGCGCTGCACGAGCAGGGCCTCAAGGCGCTCTACCGCGCCCACGGGCGCACCGACCCCATGGCCTACATCATCGGCAGCGAGATCCTCGGCCACCTGGAGGACGTGGTCGACCGCTTCGAGGACGTCGCCAACGAGATCAGCGCCATCGTCATCGAGAACGTGTAGGAGCCTTGATCGTGGAGGCCGCCCTCTCGCTGCCGGTGCTCGCCGGGTTGATCGCCGTCGCACTCCTGTTCGACTTCCTCAACGGCCTGCACGACGCCGCCAACTCGATCGCCACCATCGTCTCCACCCGGGTGCTCCGGCCGCATTACGCCGTCGTCTGGGCCGCGTTCTTCAACTTCATCGCCTTCCTGTTCTTCGGGCTGCACGTCGCCGAGACGCTCGGCACCGGCATCGTCGAGGCGAGCCTCGTCGACGCGCAGGTGATCTTCGGCGCGCTGTTCGGCGCCATCGTCTGGAACGTTCTGACGTGGATGCTCGGCATCCCGTCGAGCAGCTCGCACGCACTGGTCGGCGGCCTTCTCGGGGCGGGGCTCGCCAAGGCCGGCTGGCAGGCGGTGGTCTGGGGCGGGCTCGGCAAGACCGCGGCGGCCATCGTGCTCTCGCCGCTGCTGGGCTTCGCGCTCGCCCTCGTGCTCGTCCTGATCGTGTCGTGGCTGTGCGTGCGCTCCACGCCCTTCGCGGTCGACCGCCGGTTCCGCTTCCTGCAATTCGCCTCCGCCTCGCTCTACTCCCTCGGCCATGGCGGCAACGACGCCCAGAAGACGATGGGCATCATCGCGGTGCTGCTGTTCAGCCAGGGCCATCTCGGCCCCGCGTTCCACGTGCCGCTCTGGGTGGTGCTGTCGTGCCAGGCCGCCATGGCGGCCGGCACCCTGCTCGGCGGCGGGCGGATCGTGCACACGATGGGCTCGCGCATCACCCGGCTCACGCCGATGCAGGGCTTCTGCGCCGAGACGGGCGGCGCGCTCACCCTGTTCGGGGCGACCTGGCTCGGGGTCCCGGTCTCGACCACGCACACGATCACCGGTGCGATCGTCGGGGTTGGTGCCGCACGCCGCACCTCGGCGGTGCGATGGGGCGTGGCGAGCAACATCGTGGTCGCCTGGGTGCTGACCCTGCCGGCCGCGGCCCTGATCGGCGCGGGCGCCTATGCCCTGACGACCCTGATGACCTGAGCCGTGTCGTCCGGGAGCTGCGGCAATCCCCGACCACGCCGGCGAGGTCGTGCCCGACCGGATCCCCGAGGGGTGCAGCGGCGCCGACGACCCCGAGCTGGGCCCGCTCGCGCGGCTCTCCGCCGGCGATCCGCGGCCGCCCGGGGGCCCGCCGTTTCAGGCCCGCGACCGCTCCGTGCGCGGG
>JAEWKL010000833.1 GCA_023386115.1 Pseudomonadota bacterium | reverse complement strand
GCCGTGAGGCGGGGCGTCACGATCCGTCCGGTCACGGGACGAGGGCGCGGCTGGGGTGGTCCGGGAGGCGATCCCGCCCCTCACAGGTCCAGGATCCAGGTCTCCCCCACCAGGTCCTGCCCGAAGGAGCGGTGCGGCGCCGAATCGACCAGGCGGAAGCCCGCCTCGGCGTAGATCCGCCGGGCGGCGCCCAGCACGTCGTTGGTCCAGAGCGTCAGCTGCCGGTAGCCGCGCGCGCGGGCGCCCTCGATGCAGGATGCGGTGAGGCGCCGGCCGAGGCCCTGGCCCCGGGCGGAGGGCTCGACATAGAGCAGGCGCAGCTTCCCCACCGTCTCGGAGGCCGGCGCCAGGAAGACGCTTCCCAGGATCCCTTGCCCGCCCCCCCGCTCGGCGATCCAGGCCCCGGCCCGGACTGGGTCGAAATCGCGCACGAAACCGGCCAGGATCTCGGCCACCAGGGCCTCGAAGGTGAGGTCGAAGCCGTATTCGGTGGCGTAGAGCACGCCCTGGCGGTGGGTGATCCAGCCGAGATCGCCGGGCTTCAGATCGCGCAGGACCGTCTCCGCCTCGGCCGGCGGCCCCTCCGACGGATCCCCGAGCAGGCGGCGCACCCGCGCCAGCGCGCCGACGAGGGCGGCGCGGTCGGCGGCCGAGAGGCGCGCCAGCAGCGCCCCGACCTCGGCCCGCGACGCCGCATCGAGCGGTGCGAAGGCGGCCTGCCCCTCCGGCGTGAGGGCCAGGATCTGGCGTCGCCCGTCGCCCGCGGCGGTCCGCCGGCTCAGGAGGCCCTGGTCCTCGAAGCGCTTGAGCAGGCGGCTGAGATAGCCGGCATCGAGGCCGAGATCCTGGCCGAGGACCGAGGCGGTCAGGCGATCGCGATGGGCGAGCTCGTAGAGCACCCGCGCCTCCGTGAGCGAGAAGGCGCTGCGGTGCAGCCCCTCCTCCAGAAGGCCGATCTGCCGGGTGTAGAACCGGCCGAAGGCCCGCACCGCCGCGACCGTCCCGGCATCGACCTCGTCCGCCTGCATCATCGACCTGCCTCCCATCCACGGGAAGCAGGATCGTCGAATTAGTTGACTTGGTCAACGATCATCGAGGAGCGTCGCCACGAGGTCGTGCACCTGCCTGATCCGGAACGGCTTGCGCAGGAAGGCGGCATGACCGGCGGTGCGCTCCCGCACGGTGTCCTCCGGCATCGAGCTCATCAGCACGACCGGGATCTCGCTTGTCTCCGGATTGGCCTGAAGGGCGGCCAGCATCGCCGGCCCGTCCATCACCGGCATCATGAAGTCGAGGAAGATCAGGTCGGGCCGGCTCGCCGCGACGCGGGCGAGGCCCTGCCGCCCGTTGGCGGCGGTGACGACAGTGTGACCGTCGTCGGAGAGGACGGCGTCCAGCAACTCGGCGATGCCGAACTCGTCGTCCACGATGAGCACCGTCGCCACCGGGTTATTCCCCGCCGCGTCCCGCCGCGTCGCGGTCGGCCAGGATCGATTCGGCCCGCTCGGGGCCGTCGTCGATCGTCAGGCCGCCAGGGCGGATGTCGAAGACGCGTAAGCGGGGGTCGATCCGGGCGTCCCGGGCCTTGGCGACGGCGATCAGGCGGTGGAATCCGGAGCGCAGGGCGCAGGAGCGCATCAGCACCACGTTCTCGGCGACGCTGGAGGTCTGCCGCAGGGAGGGCGCCCCCGAGGGAGCGTCGAGGAAGGTGCCGCGCAGGTCGGTCTCCCGAGTGTACATCGCGGTCACGCCCAGTGCCCTGAACTCCGCCGTGAGCGCGGCGAAGATGCGGACGATCCGGTCCTGATCCCCTGCGATCCGGCACATCGCGTCCAGACCGTCGATGAACACGCGCCGGACCCCCCGGTTCCGGATCGTCCCCAGGAGATCGGTGCAGATCTCGTCGATCAGCCCCTCGGTGGCGGGCTGCCACAGCACCCCGACCCGGCCGTCCTCGATCAGGTCGGCCGCGGGCAGGCCGAGCGCCCGGGCCTTGGCGAGGAGCGCCGCCTCGCTCTCGTAGAAGCCGCAGAGCAGGCCCGGCGCCTCCGGGTCGGCGCCGAGGAACTGCAGGCCGAGCGTCGTCTTGCCGATGCCGGAGGGACCGCCGACCAGGGTGGTGGAGTGGTGCGGCAGGCCGCCGCCCAGCATCGCGTCGAGAGGGGGCAGGCCGGTGGTGAGCGGCGCACCCTCGACGTGGTCGCGCCGGCTCGGCAGCCGCAAGGACGCCTCGATGCGCGGAAATACCCGGATCCCGTCATCGGTGATGCGGAAGGCGTGGCGCCCGCGCAGGAAGCCGCTGCCGCGGAACTTGCGCACCTCGAGCTCGCGCTCGGCCCGCCAGCCGGTGAGCCGGCTCGACAGGGCGATGAGGCCGTCGACCATCGTGTGCTCGGCCGCCACCAGGTCGGCCCCGGCCGAGGCGCTGGTGAGGAGGAGCGCGGTGGCGCCGGTCGCCGCGGCCTGGGTCTGCAATTCGTGGATGAAGGTCTTGAACTTGAGGGTCGAGGCGGCGGTCTCCTCCGCCGCCACCAGGCCGTCGAGGACGAGCAGGCTCGCCTCGCGGGCGGCCATCTCCCGGCGCAGCAGGGTCAGGAGGCCGGCAAGCCCCTCGTCCTGCAGGGTGCGGAAGGCGCTCAGATACGTGATGCGGTCGGGGATCAGGCCGGCCTGGAAGAAGCCGAGCGGCGCGATGTGGCCGAGCATCCGGGAATGGCTCTCGGCCAGCAGCGTGACGTAGAGCGCCCGGTGCTCCGGCGAGGATCCCGCGGAGGACCCTGCAAAGGACCCTGCATGCGTGTAGCAGGCGTGGTTGCCGAAGATGGTCTTGCCCGAGCCCGGCGTGCCCTGGACGATGTAGACGCCGCCGCGAAACAGCCCGCCGCCCAGGATGTCGTCGAGGCCGGCGATTCCCGTCGGAACCCGCTCCAGCTCTCCGTAGGCACCGGCCTGTCCCATGCTGGGTCCCACCCCCGTCATGCTGTGCTCTCTCGCCGTGCGCCCGGCCGCTGCGATCGTCTATCCGTGGAGGGGAAGCGTTACCGTGAAGGTCGCGCCTTCGCCAGGGCGGCTGTCGAGCGCGACGCCGCCGCCCATCGCCTCGGCGAGGCGGCGCACCAGCCAGAGGCCGATCCCGAAGCCGGTCGGCGCCCCGCGCGGATCGCCCACCGCCCGCTCGAAGCGCTCGAAGATGCGGGCCTGGTCGGCCTCGGCGATGCCGATGCCGCAATCGCTCACCCGGATCCGCGCCACCGGACCGTCGCGGATGGCCGAGACCGTGATCGCGCCGCCGTCGCCGTACTTGATCGCGTTGGTGACGAGGTTGTCGAGGATCTGGTCGAGGGCGAGGCGCTCGCAGGAGAGCACCAGGTCGTCCGGCACCGCGACCGCGATCGTGCTGCCGGCATGGAGCGCCATCGGGCTCAAGGACGCCACCACCTCCGCCGCCACCTCGGCGAGGGGCACCGGGGCGGCGAGCAGGGCGAGCTGTCCGGTCTGGACCCGGGAGACGTCGAGGAGCGTCGTCGCCCGGCGGACGTAGCGCTCGACGAGCCAGCGCAGCTGCGCCAGCCCCTGCGCCACCCGGCCCTCCGGCGCCTCGCGCGTGGCGGTGCCGAGCAGGCGCTCGACCTGGCCGAGGATCGGGGTCATCGGGTTGCGCAATTCATGCGCGACGCCGGCCAGGAAC
>JAEWKL010000788.1 GCA_023386115.1 Pseudomonadota bacterium | reverse complement strand
GTCTTCTAGACGGGCCTGCCCCATGACGGCTGAGGTGAGCGGAAGGGGCCTCGATCCCACGTTGCCGCGGATACTATGTTCGACGATGCATCGGATGCTCGCCAGGGGCGAGCGACCCGGCCTGCGCAAGGTCCGCGAGGCTATCACCAGCTCGACCGCTTCCGCGCCCTGGGATTCCGGGACCGCGTCACGGCGGGCCATTAATAAAACTGTTTCGGGATAATTTTTGCACCGTTCTACCATAGATAGCGAGAACGATGACTGCACTCCCCGCTCACCCGGGGCAGGTCCGAGCGGTCGATCCGCCAGGTGTCGGAGCTTCCTCCACGCCGACTTCGGCCTTCCGACTAACGTGTTACCTGGTCGGCGTATGTCTCACGTGCGCGGTTGACGCGAAATCAAGCTTCTGAGACTGTCTATATACACAATTTAAAACATGCGACTCCTCGGGTTCGCGTGATAGGGGGGACTGCGCTTGATCAGCATGCCGGATCGAGCAGCGCAACATCCATCGACACTGTTGTCGGTTCGCGACGTATGCTTGAATTTCGGCGGCATTTCTGCTCTCGACAACGTATCTTTCGATATTTTATCGGGAGAGGTACTTGGGCTGATCGGGCCAAACGGCGCAGGGAAGACGACGCTGTTCAACTGCCTCAGTCGTCTCTACACGCCGTCGAGCGGAGATATCCTCTTCGAGGGACGCACCCTCCTGGGCCGTCCTCCGCATCGGATCGCCGAGATCGGAGTCGGGCGGACTTTCCAGAACGTCGCCCTGTTTGACCGGCTATCGGTCCGCGACAATGTTCTCGTCGGCGCGCATGCGGGCTCGGCCGGGGACTTAGCCAGCGATGCCTTGAGGCTGCCCTGGGCCGTGCGGCGCGAAGCCCGGCTCACTCGCAAGGCGAACGCGATCATCGCGGAACTCGACCTGAGTGACGTTGCCGAAACGCCGGCCGGGGCGCTGCCGTTCGGGACGCGCAAGCGCGTCGAACTCGCCCGCGCCCTGATTGGCGAGCCGAAGCTCCTCCTCCTCGACGAGCCGGCCTGCGGACTGAACCATGACGAAGTTCGCACCCTCGGAGGTCTGATCCGCCGCCTTTGCGAGGTCCGGCGGCTCACCGTGCTCCTCGTCGAGCATCACATGGGGCTGGTGATGTCGGTGTCCGACCGGGTCGTGGCGCTCAATTTCGGACGCAAGATCGCCGAGGGCGCACCGGGCGAGGTGCGCACCCATCCCGACGTGATCCGCGCCTATCTCGGTGGAGAGGCCGCATGACGCTTCTCTCCGTCGAGAGCCTTCGTGCCGGCTACGGCGACGTCCGGGTTCTGCACGGGCTCAGCTTCGAGGTGGCCGAGGGCGGAATCACCGCCCTGCTCGGGGCGAACGGGGCGGGAAAGACCACGACCCTGCGGGCCGTGTCGCGGATGATCCCCAGCACGGGGTCGATCGTGCTGGAGGGCCGGCCCGTCGACCGCCTCTCGACCGAGACCGTCGCGCGCCTCGGCCTCGTCCACGTGCCGGAGGGCCGGGGGACCTTCGCGCGCCTGTCCGTAGCCGAGAACCTGCTCCTCGGCGCGATCACCCGCCATGACCGCGCCGCCGTCGCCGCCGACCTCGATCGCGTCTACGCCACCTTCCCGGTCCTGGCAGGGCGGCGGACCCAGCAGGCCGGGACGCTGTCGGGCGGCGAGCAGCAGATGCTGGCGATCGGCCGGGCGCTGATGCTCCGGCCGCGGCTGCTGCTCCTCGACGAGCCGTCCTTCGGACTCGCGCCGCTGATCGTCCAGGACGTGTTCCGGATCCTGACCGACATCAACCGTCGTGACGGGGTCGGGATGCTGCTCGTCGAGCAGAATGCGGCGCTGGCGCTGTCGATTGCCGACCGGGCCTGCCTGATCGAGACCGGCGAGATCGTGATGTCCGGGCCGGCCGCGCAGGTCGGCGGCGAGGCCGCCGTCAGGCGCGCCTATCTCGGGTATTGAGGCCTACCCCATGGAGCACCTCATCCAGCAGATCCTGGCGGGCCTCGCGACCGGATGCATCTACGCCTGCATGGCGCTCGCCGTGGTGATGATCTACCAGGCCATCGATCATCTGAACTTCGCCCAGGGCGAGATGGCGATGTTCTCGACCTTCGTCGCCTGGCAGATGCTGGAATGGGGCCTGCCGTTCTGGGCGGTGTTTCCGATCACGATCGGCCTGTCGTTCCTGGGCGGCGTGCTCATCGAGCGGGCGGTCTTCCGGCCGGTGCGCCAGGCACCCGTGCTGAGCCAGATCGCGGTCTTCATCGGCCTCTTCGCGATCCTCAACAGCCTGGCGGGCTTCATCTGGGACTTCACCATCAAGCCGTTTCCCTCGCCGTTCGGCTCGGCGCCGGTGCTCGGGGGACTGCTTAGCGCGCACCAGGTCGGCATGATCGCCGTGACGGCCGGGCTGCTCGTCCTGCTCTACGCCTTCTTCCGCCACACCCGTCTCGGGCTCGCCATGCGGGCAGCCGCGGGCAATCCCGCCTCGGCACGGCTCGTCGGCATCCGGGTCGGCTGGATGGTGGCGCTCGGCTGGGGCATGGCGGCCGCGCTCGGGGCGGTCGCCGGCATGCTGATCGCCCCCGTCGTGTTCCTCGAACCCAACATGATGACCAGCATCCTCCTGTACGGCTTCGCGGGTGCGGTGCTGGGCGGCCTGGACAGTCCCGGCGGGGCGGTGGCCGGCGGGCTGATCCTCGGCGTGATCGAGAACCTGGCCGGTACCTACATCCCGGTCGTCGGCGGCGAGCTGAAGCTGACGATCGCGCTCGTGGCGATCCTGGCGGTGCTCATCGCCAGACCGGGCGGCCTGTTTGGACGTGCCACCGTGGAGCGGGTCTGAGATGGGCGCACCAGACGACATTGCCCCGCCGCCCGCGACGGTCCCGCTGCCGGCCTGGCATGGACCCGCCCGCGCTGCTTTGCGCAAGTCCGGCCTCGCGGCGGCAGCCCTCCTCGCGGCGGCGCTGGTCGCGCCGTTCTTCCTGCGCGGCTTCCTCGTCTTCCAGCTCACGATGGTGATGATCTACGCCATCGCCATCCTGGGCCTGAACCTGCTCACGGGCATCGGCGGCCAGTTCTCGCTCGGCCACAGCGCCTTCTTCGCCCTCGGCGCCTACGCGGCGGCCCTGCTGATGGAGTTCGCCGCCTGGCCCTACTGGGCGGCGCTGCCGGCCGCCGCGCTGCTCTCCGGTCTCGCCGGCGTAGTGTTCGGCCTGCCGGCCCAGCGCCTCGCCAACCTCTACCTGGCGCTCGCCACCTACGGGCTCGCCCTGGCGATGCCGCAGATCCTGAAGCTGCCGCCCCTGGAGCCGTGGACCGGGGGCGTTCAGGGCCTGCTCGTCGTCAAGCCCGACCCGCCATTCGGCCTGCCTCTGACGCAGGACCAGTGGCTGTACGACCTGACGCTCGTCATCGGCCTCGTCGCCTATCTGGGGGCGCGGAACCTGGTCGCGAGCCGTACCGGGCGGGCCATGATGGCGATCCGGGACAACCCGATCGCCGCCCGCGCGATGGGCGTCGATGTCGAGCTTTACAAGACGCTGAGCTTCGGAGTGAGTGCCCTCTATGCCGGGCTGGCCGGAGCGCTCGCAGCCATCGTGGTGCAGTTCGTCGCGCCCGACAGCTTCACGTTCACGCTCTCGGTCGGCCTGTTCGTCGGCCTCGTGGTCGGCGGCGTCGGCTGGCTGCCTGGAGCGCTGGCCGGCGGGGCCTTCGTGCTGTTCGTCCCCAACCTCGCGGAATCGGTCTCCAAGGGATTGTCCGGCGCCGTCTACGGCACGCTGCTGATCCTGCTCGTCCACGTGCTGCCCTCGGGCCTCGGCAGCCTTGTGCGGGCGGTCCGTCTCCGCCTTCGCTCCGGACCACGCAAGATCTGAGAGAAGCAAGAACTCAGAGGAGGAGTTAAGCCCATGCTTCATCACCGGCCTCTCTTCGCCGCCGCGCTCGTGCTGATGCTCGCGGCTGCCCCCGCTCTGGCGCAGAAGCACTATGACCGCGGCGCCGACGACACGACAATCAAGATCGGCAACATCATGCCCTATAGCGGGCCCGCCTCCGCCTACGGCGTCATCGGCAAGACGGAGGAAGCCTACTTCCGGATGATCAACGATCAGGGCGGGATCAACGGCCGCAAGATCGTCTTCATCTCCTACGACGACGGCTACAGTCCGCCGAAGACGGTCGAGCAGGCGCGCCGCCTGGTGGAAAGCGACGAGGTGCTGCTGATCTTCCAGTCCCTCGGCACCGCCGCCAACTCGGCGATCATGCGCTACATGAATGCCAAGAAGGTGCCGCAGCTCTTCGTCTCGACCGGAGCCACCAAGTTCGGCGAGAATCCCAAGGCCTTCCCCTACACAATGGGGTGGCAGCCGAACTACCGCGCGGAAGGACTGATCTACGCGCGCTACCTCCTCGATACGAAGCCGGACGCCCGCATCGCGGTTCTCGTGCAGAACGACGATTACGGCAAGGACCTCCTGCGCAGCCTCAAGGCCGGACTCGGCGACAAAGCTGGCACGATGGTGGTGGCCGAAGCCCCGTTCGAGGTCTCCGAGCCCACCATCGATTCGCAGATCGTCAAGCTCAAGGCGTCCGGTGCCGACGTCCTGATGACGTTCGGCGTTCCGAAATTCGCCGCCCAGGCGATCCGGAAGGTGGCGGAACTGGAGTGGAAGCCGCTCCACATCGTCAACAACGTGTCGGCTTCGGTCGGCGCTGTCCTCAAACCGGCAGGGCTGGAGAATGCCCGCGGCGTGGTCACGACCGCTTATCTCAAGGACCCGACGGACACGGCGTGGCAGGACGACCCTGCCATGAAGGAGTGGCACGCCTTCCTTGATAAATACTATCCCGACGCCGACAGAACTAACGCAAACATCTTATACGGCTACGCCGTGTCGCAAACATTGAAATACGTCCTCCAACAATGCGGGGACGATCTCACCCATGATAATATCATGAGGCAGGCGGCAAGCATGAGGGATCTCGACAATTCCCTGTTGCTTCCCGGGATTCGGATCAATACCGGTCCGAACGATTTTTTCCCGATCGAGCAGATGCAGATGGCCCGTTTCAACGGGGAGCGTTGGGATCGCTTCGGGCCGGTCCTGAGTGCCGATCCGCATGATTAACGCGGGCCCTTTCGGCCCGAATCGGGCGTCGGTCCGTGCTCCGTGATCGCGCATCGGCCCCCCGAACCGATGCGCCGGGAACCCGAATTGGTCGCTCCGGCCCGGCTTGGAATGGGATGGCGAGCGCGGCGATCGGGTGAGCGATGGGCTCCCGGTGGCGAGCCGGTCAGGCCTCGTCAAAGGCGGTGATGCCCTTCTTGACGAGCTTACCCGCCGCCTTGGCGTCGGTCCGCTTCTTCACCCGGAATTCCTTACCGTACAGCGTGTTGTAGCGCGTGAAGAAATCCTCGATCTCGGTCAGGAGGTTCGGGTCCAGGTCACCGAGATCGTGCGCCTTCTCGTAGGCGTGAGCGTGCGTTGCCACCGCGAGCAGGCGGTCGTTGCGCTCCCACTCGCCATCCCTCTCGCGCTCCTCCGCCTCGATCGCGCCCACGAGACGCGCGCTGACCTTCGTGCCCACCGAGAGTGTCTCGTCGAGCAGGATGATGACGTCGAGCTGATCGCCATCATCGCCTCGGGTCGAGGGTACGAAGCCGAAATCGACCGGAAAGGTCATGCCCTCGGGCAGCACGAACTTCAGCGTGAAGGTGCCGATCTCCGGGTCGTAGGCGTACTTGCTACGGCTGCCTTTCGGTGTCTCGATGATGACGGCGAGATCACCCGTCTTCTTGTCGTAGGTATCGATGCGGTCCAGCGAGGGGCGGTTCTTCGACATAACATCTCCGGATTCAATCAGATGATGTTCTCTGCCCCATGGCCGGAGCGAGATGCGGTTGCTGCCGCGGATCGTCTCGGAGAGCCATCGCAATAGCCGACCCATCAACGGCGCAATGGTCACCCGTAACACCACGGTCCGGCGTATGATTGCCCCACGCGATGCCCAGCGATGCCTCGCCTTCGCGGAGAATCCCCGCGTGTCGGCGGTGGTCGCGCACGCTATCGTGCCAACGCCTTGACCGGCAAGCTGATGCGCATCGTCAAACCCTCCGTCGCCCAATCGTGATGGATCTCCCCGCCAAGCTGACCGACGACGCTGCGGGCCACCATCATGCTCCCGAACCCCCGCCGAGTCGGTGGTCCGGCAATCGCGGGGCCCCCGCGCTCTCGCCACTCCAGAGACAGCGCCGCGCCTTCGCGTCGACTCCGAATCTCGACCCGCCCCGCCTCAACCGAGAGCGCGCCGTACTTCACCGCGTTCGTGGCTTGCTCGTGGACGATCAGCGCCAGCGCCGTTGCCGCGTGCTCCCCGACCTCGGCATCATCACCCTCGATCGCCACCCGGTCGCGACCGGCCTCCATGTAGGGCGCAAGAAGCGTGCGCAGCAGGCCCTGCACGCTCTGATCTGCGCCCATAGGCTGCCAGTCGGGCACGTGTGGGCGCACGTACTCGTGGGCTTGCGCCAGCGCCTGCAGGCGGGCCCGGAAGCTCTCGGCGTAGTCCCTCGCCGCCGCATGGCCCCGCGCCGTCAACGCGGCCAGCCCACTGACCACCGCGAAGATATTCTTGATCCGATGCGACAATTCCCGAGTGAGCAGCTCGCGCGCCTCCTCGTTCGCCTTGCGCTGCGTGATGTCGCGGTGTGCCCCGATCAGCCGCAACGCGCGGCCGTCGGCATCGCGTTCGATCCGGGCCGTGGCGGCGATCCAGCGGACCTCGCCGTCACTTGGTCGGATGATCCGGTACTCGGCCCGGTAGTTGGTTGTGGTGCCTCGCACGGCCTCGACGAAGTGGCGTTCCGTTGCCTCACGGTCGTCGGGGTGGATGCGCTGCACCCATTCCTCGTGGCTCTCGCGCGCGGCGTCCGGGGCCAGGCCGTGGAGGCGCAGGTACTGCGGCGAGCGCCGGTTCTTAAACCCGGCTTGCAGCTCGACCTCGAGGCCGCCGACGCCCGCGATCTCGTGGATTTGCTCCAGCTCGGCCTCGCGCCGAGCCAGAACGCCGAGCAGGCGGCGGTGTTCAAGCAACACCATGACCTGCCGTGCGAGAGCCTGGAGGATCTCGGCCTGATCGCTGGTGAGGCCCGACGGACGCGGCGCGTGGTCGAGCACGCAGATCGTGCCGATCGGCAGCCCCTCCGGCGTCTCCAGCCGGACTCCGGCGTAGAAGCGCGGGCGCGATCCGCCCATCGCAAGGGAATCCCAGGCGACGCCCAGATCCTGGGTCGTGTCGGGGACGATGAGCAGGCCGGGCCGCAGCAGGGCGTGCTGGCAGATCGCGTTCTCGCGTGGCATCTCGCGCACGCCGAGGCCAAGCTCAGCCTTCAAGACATGTCGCGTCTCATCGATCAGGCCGATGAGGGCGATCGGTGTTCGACAAACCCGGGCGGCGATGGAGCAGAGGTCGTCAAAGGCTTGCTCGGGCGGCGTGTCCAGGACCGCGTAGGCGCGCAGGGCTGCGAGGCGCTCGGATTCGGACCAGGGGCACGCGACAGGTGCCGAACCATCGTTAGGGGTGACCACGTGCCACCTCCTGACAAACTGCACAGTGACGCCTCTTCCTTCTTACTGCCCTGATTTCTTCGCCAGCAAGGCCCCAGGCGTTCGAACGCGATCCTTCGGCCGCTTCGAGGCTTTTCACAGCCGCGACAGTCAGAGGCCCTTCGCACGATCAAGCCGATCGGTGTCTGAAACTGACCACTAGTCAACGATCCCTGAACTCAGTCAAGCTGCGACCATCGCTCCGGCTTGAGATGGGGGTGCCAGGAATCTCGACAATGCCCGTGATGGCTGGCTGCCGATAATCCGTGACTCTCAGGGGTCGACAGTCGTGTCAGACTGACGATGGACAGCATTTCGAGTTCGGAAGTGCGCTCATACCGTCGTTCGCTCGCGTGAACACGGTGAGGGTATAAGCCGATCCGGCTTCACCACGTGAGACAATGCTTCCGGCCTGTTGCAGGAGCGCGTAGCGTCCGCTTGCAAGGTGATCGGTGAGGAAAGGACCAACGGCCGGAACAATTGGACGGATTTTTCCCGTTCGGCTTGCGGGCCAAAAGGCCGATTGAGGCGTCGCTCGCTCAACGCAGCGTGAGCACGGATAACGGCAAGCCTCGTCACGCTGCTCCGGCTCGCGGCCGGGGCTCGCCGATGCCGCAGCTAAGCCCAGCCCAGCTCTCTGACTGCCCAGGCGTCGTTCCAGATCTTCGTCAGCCTGACGATCTTGTCGCCCTCAAATTGCATGACGTAGACGTAGTCGGTCGACAGGCTCTTTCCCGTCGGGGGGCAGGGGCCGCCCTCGCCCGTATGGGTTCCGTGGAAGATCCCGTAGGCCGCCACATTCCGGCGTTCCTCGTCCGTAGCGAGTGATTTTACCTCGTATCGGCCGTCTGGAATGAAGGTCAGGAGTCCCTTCATCCACTCCGTGTAGTCTCGAAGCGAGGTAATGTTCACAAGAACATTGGCTTGAGCCGAGAAGATCGCGTTAGGGACACAGTAACGCTCGCAGGCCTCCCAGCCCCCGCCCGTCTCGCAGGCTTCGAAGAAGGCCTTCGCAAGTGTGGTCATGTCGCTCATGCCGGCACCCTCTCTTTCATGCTTCGCACCAAGCACGGTGGAGTTGCCCCTATCAAACCGGACAAGGGGTCTGGTTGCATCTAAGCACGGATGAACTCACGGGGCGAGCACCTTCCGAGCCCACGGTGGGAATGGTGTTCGTTGTCGTCAGCGATCCACTCATCCTGGCGGGCGAGCACGGTGTCGGCATCTGGGCACGGCTGCACGCGGAGGGAGTCACACTTGCGCGTCTGACCGAATGGCTCGCTGCCACCGCTGCTCTCGGGCGTACCGCATCCCACCGAAAACTGGGGCACCCGCTGGTCCGTAGCAGCTTCTCGTCGCGCTCGACGGTTTCGCCCATCCTGCACAGGATCGGACAACGTGTCGGACGAGGGGCAGCGGCGGCGCTGACGACTGGCGCACCGGCGTCGAACGAGCATGGTGCGCCACCGGCCTCTGTGTTAGTAAGGTAGAAACTAGATCGCCAGGAACCTGGAAGCCTTCTCATGGCGCTGAGTATCAAAGACCCAGAAACCGAACGGCTGGCCCGCGCTCTCGCGAGCCGGACCGGAGAAACCATCACGGTCGCAACACGGAAGGCGCTTGAGGATCGCCTACGTCGCGTCGGCTCCGATCTACGCGAGACGGCATTGCTCGAAGATTTGGCTGCCAGTCGTCGACGGTGGAGTAACCTTCCTGTCCTCGATGACCGCAGTGCCGAGGAGATCCTCGGATATGACGCGAATGGCTTGCCGAGCTGATGGTGATCGACACGTCTGCCATCATCGCGATTGCGCTCAATGAGCCGGAGGCCGCCTCCTTCGAGCAGAAGATCGCGAGAGATCCAGTGCGATTGATGTCAGCGGCCTCGGTTCTCGAGGCTGCCATGGTGCTGGAAACCCGGCTCGGCGAAGCGGGCGGAAGCGAACTCGATCTTTGGCTGCACAAAGCAGGCGTCGAGATCGTCGCAGTCGGACCAGACCATGCAGATCAAGCGCGTCGGGCATGGCGGCGCTACGGAAAAGGTCGACATCCGGCTGGGCTGAATTTTGGTGATTGCTTCTCCTACGCACTGGCGGCGCTGACAGCGGAGCCGATTCTGTACAAGGGAGACGATTTCACGCAGACCGATCTTCGGGCAGCGTGAACTTGAGTGCTAGAATTGGCCACAGTCAGGCCATGGTAACTATGCCGATATCATGGGTCCCGCTCGCGAGCGGCTGATCCTTCGGCTGCTGCCGGTCCCGGGGGGCCAGGCGAGCTTCCGACAGTGTTTGCGGCCTCGGCCCAAGAGGAGGCGCTGTCAGGGCCGGTTCTGGAGGCTCTGCGCACCCTCAGCATCGCCTTCCCGCGCAACGCCGGGGCGGAACACCGCTTCGACGAAGCGGTGACGATGCGCAACGAGATGACCCGCAAGGCCCGCGAAGCGCAGCCTCGGGAAACCCGGTGGGCGGCCACGAGCCGCCCTCCCTCGTTGCTCGTCACTCGCCCGTCGTGAGCCCCCGTCACGGGCGGGAGCGGGATCAGGCGAACCACCGTGCGGCGGCTGCGTTGGCATCGGCCACGTCAGGATGACCGTCGCAGGCCCACGCCACGACACCGTCAGGTCGGACCAGCACAGCGCTGAGGCCCGGTCGGTCCTGGGCCGCGTCCGCGACGTATCTGATTCGCTCGCCCCCTCTGGTCGCCAGGGCTTGAAGCGGCGCATGGCCCTCGAAGTCGAGGAGCACAGCGTTGCCGTCGCGGAGAAGGCCGCTGAGCGTGCGGCCATCGGTCAGCGCGAAGTCAGGCGCACTGCGTCCGACCAATGGGTGGCTGCCGCCCAGGTCGTAGCGGAGCGAGACGCCCCAGACGCGCTCGGCGACGTAGGTTGCTCCGTCGCGCGTGCCGATCAGATCGCGGATGACGGCCTTGAGTGCGCGCGCTCTGGGGCTCGGCCGCATCAGCGCAACTTGGGCACGCGACCAATCGAGGACCCGCGCACCAACCGGATGCCGTTCGTGAGCATAGCTGTCGAGGAGGCCGTCCGGTGCCGTGCCGTGGATCGTGGCGGCGAGCTTCCAGCCGAGGTTCATCGCATCGCCCAGCCCGAGATTGAGGCCCTGACCGCCCAGCGGCGCGTGGATATGCGCAGCGTCGCCGGCCAGCAGCACGCGATGATTTCGGTACGCCGTCGCCTGATAGGCGCGGTCGGTCCAGGTGGTGGCGAGTTCGAGCCTGGTCACCGTGACGTCGGTCCCAGAGATCCGGCGCAGCACCGCCTCGACATGGTCGCGCGTGATCGGCTGGGAACGATGGAAGGCGCCACCGTCGAAATCGGCGAGGGCGATCGTGCCGGGCGGCGTGAACATGTACATGCCCGCTGCCGTGTCGTGCCGCCCGGGCGTGAGCTGATCCGGATTCGCTAATCCGGCCTGCACGGAGTAGCCGGTGAATTCCGGCTCTGTGCCGGTGAAGCCAATCCCGGCAGCCTTGCGCACCAGGCTGCGCGCCCCATCACAGCCGACGAGCCAGCGACCGCGGAAGTCCGCGCCGCCTGCCCGGACGACGACGTCGTCGTCCAATTGCACGAAGCCCTCGACGCCGCAGCCACGCAAAATTGTCACGCCCGATGCGTCCGCACGCGCCGTCAGAACGGCTTCGATGCTCGCCATGTCCGCGGCGAGGTTGCTGACCGGACCGGGCAGGCGATGGGGCCAGCGCGTGCTGTCGACCTGGTCGTGGAAGAACGGGATCCCGGCGAAGTGCCCGCCGGAGCGGCGCTGCTGCGCCATCCAATGCGCGGCTCCCGGCGTGTCGCGGCTGAGAGCGCGGTCCTTGAGCTCATGCAGCAGACCGCGGCGGTCGAAGCTTTCGATCGTCGGTACGGAGAGACCGCGGATCCCGAACGGTGCGCGCTTCAGCGGCGAGGCCAGATCATAAGCCCGCTCGAAAACCAGCACCGAGCAGCCGGCCAGGGTCAGCTCGCACGCGAGGAACAGGCCAACAGGGCCGGCGCCGGCGATCAGGACATCAAACGGATTGGAAGGTGCAGGCACAGCCGGGCTCCTGTGTCGATGTTCGACCGGAGCGTTCCCCGAACCTGAGACCCGCACGGACGAACAATCGGACGCGCCATGGCGTCGTTCGTTCGTCGTGGGGATCCGTGGCGCGAGGCCAAAGACCAGAGCTTTCGTCGCCGAAAGGACTTGGGCTTACCAAACCAAGTCAGCCTTTTCCGACACCACCACCTTATCGCAAGCGCGTGGGGACGACAATGCCCACGCTACGGCAGGTCGACGGACGATCTCCGGGACGAAGGTCCCGGTCAATCCGGCGCCGCCGCCTCACGCAGCTGGTCGGTCAATGCGATGAGCCGCTCCTCCCCTTTGGACGTGCAGACCGAAGCGATGTCCTCCGTCACGACGATTGCCACGCCCCGGTCGCCGAACCAGCGCCGCCGCGCGACCGCGAGGCTGCCGATGGCATCGGCGTCGAACGCCTCGATGGTGCCGGGACCCAGGAAGTTCGCCCAGAACAGGCCGGCGAACATCGGCGCGATCGTGAGCGGGGGCGTGTAGGCGAGCATGCGAAGCTCCTCGGCCCGCAGCCGCGGATGGATCGAGGCATATTCGCAGCGGTCCGGACGACAGAGTTCCTCGAAACTGTTCAGCAGCGCGGCGGAGTTCCTCTCGCTCTCGCCGCGGGGCAGGTTGAGGTTGACGATGGAGTAACCCTCCGTGCGGCCGCCCTGCGTGTCGAAGGCGGCGAGGATGAAGGAGAGCCCCCACGGCCTCGGCTGATCGCCGCGCATGCGGCCGCTGACGCCACCGGCCCTGTTCCTCGGGACGCGCAGGATCGCGTCGGCGAGCGTCTCCCCGTCCTCGACGGTCCACGGCTCGTCGTCGTCGCCGACCTCGAATGCGTCGGGACGCCCGATCAGGCCCTGCTTCGCCCAGCCTCCGAGCAGCGCCCGCAACGCATCTCCGCCGAGCCAGTCGTGGACATGCGTGGCGACGCGCCACTGCACCGCGTCGGGGAGGTCGATGTCGATCATAGCGCAGCCATGCCCTTGCCGACGAGGTAGCGGACGCCGAAGCCCGCATCCTTGAGGTGCTTGTTGGCCTCGGCGGCCGCCTTATCCGGGAACAGATAGTTCACGCCCTTCACTTTCGCTCCCCCCGGCGCCGCCTGGCCGATAATCTTCTGATAGTCGCGCATCTGGTCCGCCGGGACCTTATCCCAGGTATGCTTGATCTCCCAGATTTCGCCCGTCGCGGCGACGAAGTTGTCGGCGGTGCGCTGTGTCTTCTCGAGCGCAAGCGTTGCAGTCTTCTTGAAGGTGACCCGCGCGAAGTCCTTGCCGCCGAGTTCCGGAATGTTGAGCTTGGCGAACCCCTCGAACATCGAGCCCTTGATCGCCGATCCCTGGCGGATGATCGCAGTCTTGACCTTCTCCGACATCTTCGCATCGGTCTTCATCATGGCAGCGATGATCTTGTTGAGCTTGGTGATGTCGCCATCGGCCTTCGCCGGCACCACGGCCGTGAGGTACCTCACGAAGGTGCGGTACGACTGCGCCTCGCTGGCAAGATCGCCTGCCGTCGTGAAATGCGCGATCTTCCCGAAATCGTCGGCAGTGAGCTCCGCGGATTCGATCAGTTTTGCAAGCGCCGGTCTAGATTTCAACTTCTTCCGGATCATCTTGAGGTTGAGCTTGTCGGCCGGCAGCGCCGCGATGATCTTCTCGACGTCGCCGCCGAGCTTGGCGCCGACCTTGACGCCCTTGGCAGCGAGGTTCTTCAGAAACTCCTCGATCTCGTGGATGTTGACCTTGCAGGGCGAGGCACAGCCGAGCGCGAGCTTCATCGCGAAGGGGTTCAGGAAGCGGAACTTCTCCTTGGCCCAGGCCGACAGGCCCTTGAGGCGTTCCAGGGCCGCGGCGGACGTGTCCTTGATGATCTCCAGCGGGATGCGCAGCGCCGTCTGCGCCCAGTGATGCACCTTCGACAGCGCCTTGGAGCCGATGCGAAGGGCGTCGGCGGCGGCGCCGGTCACCTTCTCGGCCTTCTTGATCATCTTGGCGATCGTCGGCAGCTTCTCGAGCAGCTTGGCGAACTTGGTGGTCTTCCCGACCCATTTGACCGCCGTCGCGATGCCGTCGCTGAAGATCATCAGCAGGATCTCGACGATGATGTAACCGATCAGCCAGCCGCGATTGTACCAGCGCGACCAGGTGCCGTCGGCGAACCACTTCGACTTGAACCATTCGAGGCCGGCGTTGACGATGTCGTCCAGCGTCAGCTTGGAGAGGTCATCCCAGAGCTTCCTGATGTCCGAGATGATCTCGCCGGTGACGATGCTCTTGATGACATCCCAGGCGATCTTGATCATGTCCCAGATGCCGACGAAGACGTCGACGACGGATTCCAGCGCCCCCACCAGCAGGCCGGATATGAAGCCGGCGGTGCCGACGAAGATGTTCTTGATGGTCTGCCAGGTCTCGTAGGTGAACGAGCCGGAGGGCACGATCCCCTTCAGGCCGAGCGCGTAGTCGACCCCCGGGATCCAGATCTTGTGGTCGGCCTTGACGACCGTCGCGTCCCAGTCGTCCTCCTTGCCGGCCGGGCGGGTGATGCCTTGGTCCTTCTGGGCGGGGAACAGGCTGTTGACGTGGAACAGCACGTTGACGAAATAGCGCTCGTCCTGGCCCCATTCGGTGGAGTGCTTGCCGTAGAAGTGGCGTGCGATGGTCTGCGCCGTGTCGCCCGCCTTGACGGTGTAGAGCCGGGCATCCGGGTCGGGAAGCTTGGTTTCGACGCGGCTCGAGCTGATCCAGCCCTTCCGGCCGTCCTCCAGCGTCACCTGGCTCCACCCATTGCGCGCGGTGACGACGACCAGCCGGGTATTGATCGGGATGTCCTCGAACGGGCCCGTCTCGCTCGGAGCGGGCCTCAGTCGCGCCGGATCCACGCGCGTAATGCCCGGAACGGGCTCCGGCGCGGCCCAGTCCTCGGCGTCGACGTCGAACTCCTTCTCCTCGAACGGGACGTCGGTCTCTTCGGGCGGCTGCGGCTTCAGGTCGTCGGGTATCCTCGTCGAGTTGTCCCGGACGAAGCGTTCGGCGTGCAGGATCGCGAGATTGGCCTGGAGCACGAGCGTGTACGCGTTGCTCTCGTTCTCGGCGTCGTGGGCCTGCTGGGTCGCGAGGGTCGCGGCCTCGAGCTCCATGTCGGTCAGGGATTGCGCGTAGGCCGCGTCGATCGCTCGCCTGACCGGAAGGTTGGTATCCGCGTAGCGCTGGATGGCGCCTTCCGCCGCCGGCGAGGCCGGCGCGCCCGCCGCCCCCAGCGCCGGCGCATGGCCTTGCTGCGCCACGTGGGTCAGTTCGTGGGCGAGCAGCCAGCCGCCCGTCTCCGACGCCGGCGAGTATTCGCCGGAGCGGAACACGACATGGGAGCCCTGCGTGTAGGCGAGCGCGCCGAGCGAGCGCGCCGAGGCGTCGGCCTGCGAGCCGGTATGGACGCGCACGGCGCCGAGGTCGCGGCCGAAGCGCGGTTCGAGGAAGGCGCGCTGCTGCGCCGGCAGTGGATGGCCGCCCCCGCCGCCGACCACGAACGGCGCGGGGCCGCCGCCCTCGTTGCCGCCCTCGTTGCCGCCCTCGTTGCCGCCCTTGGCTTGGATGCCGAACTCGGCGTCGACGGCCTGACCCTCGGCCTCCTCGGCCTGCTCGTCCTCGGTCGCCCTCTGGACCGCCGCGCCGGCCGACGGGCCGACGGGCTGGATCGACGGGGCCGCGACGGGCGGAGCCGGGCGCATGACGAGGTCGGCGGTGCGGTCCGCCTCGATCTCGAACCGGTCCGACGTCTGGCGCCGGATCGCCCGCCGCTGCACCGCCGCGGCGAGCTGCAGGCACCCCGGATTGCGGCACATGGCCTGCACCAGCGGCGCGTCCTCGCCGGACGACGTCATGGCAAACAGCGCGCGGTTGCCGACGCGCGGCGTCCTGTCGGCGACGCCGGAACCCGCCGGTCGTTCCGGCGTGCGGCTCGCCGGTGTCCTGGCTGGAGTGCGGGCCGCGGGTTGCGCCCCCTGAGGGGTGACGGAGGCCATTGCCCAGTTCCCTCACTTTCCCGGAATGCGCACGACGTCCGCGTCTTTCAGGCCGAGCTGAAAGCGGAAGTCGTTCCGGATGAGCAGGGCCATCGACTCCGCTTCGGCGGCTGAGAACGCTCCGGATTCACGCGCGGCGCGCATGAGCACCTGCTCGGCCTCGGCGACGGTCGTCTCCGTTCCGGACATCGCGCTGAATTCCCGCTGCCAGAACTGGTCGAACAGCGTGTGGGGATGCCCCTTTCCGGTCGGCAGGAGCCGCGTGAACATCTTGCCCGGGTCGTAGTCGTGCAGCAGCGTTCCGTTGCGATAAATGAAGAGCGATTGCGGCGCCAAATGCGCCGACTGATGGCCGGGGCTCGGGTTGACGGCCTCGCCCTTCGGCGTCTTGCCGGGCCGCCCCTTGAGCGTCGGGTCTCCCTTGATGCGGCGCAGCTCGTCGAGCGCCTCGGCCTGCTGCTCGTGCAGGATGAGATCGTTGAGAGGCTGGCCCTCCGGCTTCATTTCGGCCGGGAACTTCTCGAGCTCGGCGTCCGTCATGCCCGTTAGCGGTCCGGTTTCCCGAGGCGCGCCTCCGCCGCCGGACGATCCGCCGCCACCTGACCCCGTCGGGCCGTGAGCCGTCATGGCCAAAGCCTGACTGCCGATGACCGCTCCCTCGGCGGCGAGGCGGGGAGCGATCGTCGGAACCGCCGCCGTCGCCAGGCCCAGCTGCACCGGTCCGTCGGCGAGAGCGGCGAGTCTGGGAACCGGGACCGTCAGCTTCAGGCCGCCAGCCTTCGCGCCCGAGACGGAGAAGGTCGCGATGAAGGCCTCGATCTGGCCGAGAAGTTCTCCGCCCATGATCACCTGCTCCTCGGGCGTCGCCTTTCGCCATTTCTCCAGCCACGCGTCGATCGCGGCCTTCAGGGTGCCCGGCAGGGCCCGCAACGCTCTGGCGAGGCCGTCGACATCCTTCCGGAAGGCGTCGGGCCTGCCGGCGAGCGCCAGCATGAGGTCCGCGGCCATCGCGAGCGCCTTGTAGGCGAGTGTGATGAGGCCGCTGATCATGCCAGCGATGCCCTCGACGAAGCCGACGACCATGCCGATCACCGCGAGTAGGAGCGCGATGACCATGTCGAGGATGCCGTCGAGCACGTCGACGAGGGTCTCGGCGACCGGCCGCAAATCCGCCGAGACGCCGGCGAGGAGAGTTCGGAGCTTGCCGATCCCGGCCCCCTTCGCGCCCCTGAGCGCGGCGATCATGGCGCGGTAGACGTTCCATTTCTCGCGGTCGTACCATTCGGAGGCCTGCGCCTTCTTCTCGGCGGCCCATTCTTCCGCCGCATCGCGCCAGGATGAGGCGAGGGCGGGCGCGGGCTCTCCCGCGGGCAGCCGCTGCGCCTGAACGACGTGCGCCGCCTCGTGGGCGATCAGGGCGAGACCCTGCGGCGCGTCCGGCTCGTATTGCCCCTCCGCGAAATAGATGTCCGAGCCGACCGTCACCGCCCGGGCCTCGTGAGCGCGCGCGACGGTGTCCGCCCGAGGGCCCGTGTGAATGCGCGCGGCGGCGAGGGACGATCCGAGCGCCGGTTCCAGCCGAGCCCTGAGCGCCGCGCTCATCGGCGCTCCGGCGCGCGGCGCGCCGTCTGCCAAGGTCGCAGGCGGTCCGGGCGCGATCGCCCTGATGGTGACCGGCCGCGCGCCGTCCAGCACTGCGCGTGAGGCCCGGCGCGCCTCCGCTTCCAGCGGTTGCGACGCGCGGGAGGGAAGCGGAGCCGCGACCTCGGGAGAATGGTCGCCCGACGGCGCCCGCACCGGAGGGGCGGAGCGGAGCGCGTGATAGAGCGCGCGGTTCCCTAGCCGGCCGGAAGGTCCGTGCGGCTTCGGGCCCTCCGCGCCGACGCCGTTCGTCCGTGCGCGGTCGGCCGGCGCGCGACCCGGCGTGACCGTCCGGATATGCGCGGGCGTCCGCATGGCTCAGCCGTCCTGCGTATCCTGGCAGGGCCACCATTCGCCGGCATGGCTGACGACGTGCCTGCGGCAGGCGCATGTGTCGACCGTCAGGCTCCCGTCGCGGCCCGCGGTGACGCGCGCGAGCACGACCCACGGGTCGGTCGGGCATTCGCAGACCGGGGGCTTGTTCGACCTGGAGCCGCCTTCGCCCTGGCCGTCGGCGCGGACGTGCGAGGGCGGGCACTCGTCCAGCACGCAGATCTCGTAGCCGTCGCGCCAGCGGCTGTACTCGCACTCGTCCCCGCCGCAGCCGCAGCCGGAGGACCGCACCGGCCGGGCCGGGAACTCGGCGTAGCGGACGGCGACGAACAGCGCCTGGCCCTCGGTCGGCGCAGGGTCCGCCACCTCGTTGCACCACGGATCGGCGGAGGGCGGGCATCCGCCGCTGTCCTGGACCGGCTTGCAGCGCAGCCGGACGTCGAAGGTGACCGGCTGGTCGATGCTGATCTCGTCGCCGTAGGGGCCGAGCACGAAGCCCGGCGCGATGACCACGGTCCAGGGATCCTTGCCCGGCTGGACGATCGCGCCGCAGACGACGCCCCAGCCGTGCAGCAACCGGTTGTGCCGGCGCATCCGGTTGCGGACGTAGTCCTGCGCGAGGTTCATGTCGTCCGGTGTGATCAGCTGGCGCGGAAAGTAGCGCGGGCGCTCGAAGGCGCGGCTCGTCCCCTTCAGCGACGTGGCGGAATTGGTCATGTCGGTCATCATCCGCCTCCTCAGCGCTTGCCGCCGCGCGGCCGGCTCTGCTCGTCGTTCGTGTTGACCAGCCCGCAGATCAGCTCGAACAGCAGGTCGGCGCCGTAGACGATCGGGCGGACGTTGATGTCGATCGATCCGTTGTCGATGCCCCCGCCCTCCGGGGGCCGCAGGACATTCGCGAGCGGGATGCACACGTCGGCCGGGAGCTCGAGCCCGTGGGTCGTTACCCAGGTGACGAGCTCCTCGTAGCGGATGCGCGAGCCGATCACGGCGTCGCGGATCGAGCATTCGAGGTCCGGCCGCCTGACGCGGCCCTCCTCGATGCGGATCTCGAAGCGCTCGCGGATGGCCGCGTGCTCGCACTCGGTCTCGCAGTCGCAGGCGCCGACAAAGCTCTTTTCCGGCGCGGACAGGCATTCGTGGAAGCACAGCACCACGTGCACCCAGTCCCTGTCGTCCTGGCATTGCTCCTCGGGTCTCGGCTGGCCGTCCTCGCCGTTCGGACGCGGCGCGATCTCCTCGGACAGCGTCGCGCGCGGCACGACGATCTCGCGGCCGGCCTTGTCCAGCGCGAAGCCGGGCGAGACCACGACCTTCACGCCGGACGGGTCGACCGCGACGTTCAGCCCGGCGACGACCCCGTAACCGTTGACGAGCCGGTTGATCAGCTGCCGCTTGCCGTTGAGGTAGGACTGCTCGTCCTCGAGGTGGTGCGCCTCCAGAAGCTGTCCGTGGAAGAAGCGGGTGCGGGTGAAGGATACGAGCGCGCCTCCCCCGCCGTTGTCCTTGAGCCGCATGGTCATCGCGCCCTCCTGCTCCTGTTCACAAGCTCGCCGCCCGTCCGAGCGCGAGACCCTGGCCGATGCGGCCGCGCGGCGCGCCGCCGAGCGCCGCGGGCGGCGGCGGTCCGCCGAGCACCGTCTCGACGCCGAGCATCGCCAGGCCGAGGCGGCTTCCGGTCGTGGCGGACTGGATCTCGAAGCTCACATGCGCCGGGCCCTCCCGCGCCAGCACGGCCCGGATCGCCGCCTCGCGCTCCTCGGTCAGCGCGCCGGGCGGCAGCCGGATTGTCACGCGGCTCGCGGTTTCCGCGAAGAGCGGCTCGAACACCGCGTCCTCGTCGATGAGATGCGTGTGGTCGAGCGTCGCGGAGACGTCGAGCACGGCGCCGTAGGGCTCGACCGCCGCCAGGTAGGTCGTGAAGCCGAGCCGCGCGTCGTCGCTGTCGATCCATGTCCGCTCACCGTCTCCGGCGCAGCCACAGGCCCCGCCACACCCGCAGCTCCCGCCGCAGGAGCCGCAGGCGTCGTCCGCAGAGGCCGCGCCCGGCGCGATCCAGATCCCGGCGCCGGCGTCGTCCTCGATGACAGGCGCGACGCCGCCGATGGCCTCGACGAGGGCGCTTCGCAGCCCGGCCGCCGTGCCGCGCAGGGCGTCGGCGGCGCTCGCTCCGGCGACGGCGCGCCTCAGCTTCTCGACGCTCCAGTCCTCGGCGGGCGCGAGCCCGAGCAGTTCGGCGAGCCAGGGCAGGGCCTCGGGCGGCGCGCCATCTTCCGCGAACAGCCGGTCGAGCGACGCGATCGCCCCGCTCGCGTCGTCCATGAAGCTCTCGACCAGTGACAGGAAGCGCAGCAGGAAATCGTCGCGGTCCGTCTCCCGCAGCGACGGCTCCCGGTAGATCCGGGGCAGCAGCGGCAGGTAGCTGAGCTGGTTGTACTCGACGCGCAGCTGCGACAGCTGCGGCGAGCCGCGCCCGTCGCCGGACAGCACGATCCCGACCCAGAGATTCGGCGCCGGCCCGGCGCCGATATAGCCGGCCGTAACATTGGGGGCGAGCGCATGCCAGGGAGGGCCGAAGGGCTCGGGCGCGGCCGGATCGACCGGAGGAGCGTCCGTGCCGCGGCTCGTCGCGACGTAGATCCGGAAGGCGGACTGCTCACCGAGCGAGTCGATCGTCGACCTCAGCCGGCTCCAGACCAGCTGCGGCTCGCGGGCGCTCACCGGCCCGGTCCACATCGCGCCGCGGGTCCCGAAGCCGCCGGAGGCGGCGAGACGGACCGGCGTCCCGCCCGCGCCGAGAACCCAGACGTCACCGTCCGCACAGGCTGACAGCGCCGATGCCGGTCCGGCATAGCCGGGAACGGTTCCGGCGAAGGCCGGTTCGCCGCCGTCCAGCCGGAAGGCGAGGATGGCGTTGCGCGCGGCGTCGCCGACGTAGAGCAGCCGGCCCGCCGCGCAGATCGCGGTCGGAGCACCCGCCGCGCCGAGGTCGAGC
>JAEWKL010000787.1 GCA_023386115.1 Pseudomonadota bacterium | reverse complement strand
GAAACCGACATTGACTCTGTCGAGGTAGGCAACGAAATAGCAAATGACCAGAAACGGCATCAGCCGCCACATGACCTTGCGGATCGTCCTGGTTTCGATCTCTTCCACGGTAAATTTCCTGCCCTGAAGGGTATTATTGCGGAGCCGAAGCTCTCGACGCTCTCTAGCAGAAACAGGAGCGATGAGGGGAGTCCGAAGCCGGCTCCATAGGCAGGAAGTTGAGAAGATCGGCCGAACCGCGGGCGCGACCGCGTGTTGCCCGGGCATTAGCAGCTCGACGCCCGCCTACAAATCCGCAGCCAGTCGGCGGGTCGGCCCAGGATCAAGCATCGTTACGATGAGAGCCGCCGAACGCCGTGTCCGGCGGCCGATCTGCGAGCCCTTATAGGCCCCGCACACGTGTAACACACGTTGCGAACCTCACTCGCCAGCGAGACGCACGAGGTGCCGGTGCGGTGGCCGGACGGGGCATGCCGGTGCGCCAAAACCTTTTGACATTGCCGCCATGCCCCTTCCGTTCAGCCCTCTACGACATCGACGTCAAGTCGCCCTTCTGAGGAAACGCCAGTTCGGACAGCGCCAGGTTAGATCTCAGTTTAGCGCCTGCGGATCAGACTCCATCAGAAAGCCAGCAACTTCGCGAAAGAACTGCATCCGGTTCTTCTCCATAATCACCGTGTGCGTGCCTTCACCCAATTCGATGAAACGCTTGTAGGGCGCATGCGTCAGCTTGGAGAAGTATTCCTGCGCCTGATAGCTTGGCAGGTCTGCATCCCATTCCGCATGGATGAGCAGGGTCGGCACTCGGATCTCACCTGGGTCGTAGAGCGCCTTCCCAGCCTGCCAGTAATCTTTCGAGTCGGCGATGACCCCGTTCGGTGCGCGCAGCACCGGCGGCGACTGCTTGGCCCCCTCCTGGTCTGTGGCGAAGGTGGCATCCGCCCACTGCTCGAACCAGCCCGCCGGGATGAGGTCGGTCTTCTTGTCCTCCGGCACGCCCTTCAGCCAGCGATCCCGAGCGCTGTCCCGGCTCACCGTCCGATAGGCGCCGAGCGGCCCGTCCCCGCCGATGAGCATCGGCGTGCGCGAGATCCACTGCGGCGCATACAAGACCAAGCGGTTGACCTTATCGTTGTGCGTGCTGGTGTAGAGGCCCATCGTCGAGGTGCCCCAGGACCAGCCCATCAAGTTGATCTTGCTGACACTGCGACGCTTCAGGATCTCATCGACGACTTGGCCCACTACGGAAGCGGCGTCTGGGGTGCGCATGAAGGGCGCGCTGTCTGCGGCTGGGCGGCTCATCTGCGCAGGCCGTCCGGAGAGCCCGTAGCCGGGGAGATCGACGAGGTAGACGTCGAAGCCTTTGCCGGCGAGGTAGTCCATCATTGACAACCCGCCGAGCGGCAGATCGAAGGCGGTCGAGGCCGGATATGTGGCGCCGTGAACATAGAGCAGGATGCGGTCGCTGCCGAACTTGGTCTCCCCGGCCGGACGCTTGTTGCGCACATAGATGTCGACGCCTCGCTCTGCGCTCGGCAGGCGGAACTCCTCGGTCTGGATCCGGGCCGACGCGGCCTCTGCCGCTACGGCGGGCAGCGAAGCGGTCGCGAGGCTGAACGCGGCGAGACCTTGGAGCAGGCCACGGCGAGGCAAGATGCCCCAGGAGCGTGGGTGTTTCCACGATGATCTTTGCATCGTCTCTCTCCCTCCCGCCTTTCTGGCGGGATAGGGATAGAAGCCTGACGGCGCTCGTCGCGCAACGCATTAGCTGCTTGGGATGGGGCGCCTGGGAGAGGCGCGAGGGGGCTATCCTCTGCAAACGTCTGGGCGAGCTCAGCACCGGCTCGCCTGAGCCACGACGTCATGGAACAAGGAAGTTGACCTGCATGTCGGCGCTTTCGTCAGGCTCCTCCGCTCAGGGTGCGGTGGGCAGTAGGGTTGCGCTTGCGCTCTCGTGCTTCTGGTGACTGATCATTCAAGCAGAACTGGGCCCTACCCTGCTCGGTGGGCCGGGAATTAGGCAAGGCAGCCCACGTCGCTCGCCCCCACACTGGGCCGAGGGGAGGAACATCATGGCGTCCAAGAAGACGGTGAGCGCCGCCAACCTGACGGCTCTCGGCGCCGATCGCCTTGCGGCAATCCTCATCGAACTCGCGGACGAGAGTCCCCAGGTGAAGCGACGCCTGAGGCTCGAACTCGCGGCCGAAGCCGGGGGAGACAGCATCGCGGCCCAGATCGGCAAGCGCCTCACCGCCCTCAAGGCGGCGCGCTCGTTCATCGACTGGCAGAAGCGGCGAGAGTTCGTGAAGGACCTCGACCTGCAGCGCTCCATGATTGGTGACCGGGTCGCCCACACCCGGCCCGATCTGGCGCTCGATTTGATGTGGCGGTTCATGGCCCTCGCTGAGCCGGTCCTGAACCGCGTGGACGACAGCAGCGGCTCGGTCGGAGATGTGTTCCGCTCAGCCTGCCGGGACCTCGGCACCATCGCGGTCGCAGCCCGTCCCGACCCAATCGGCCTCGCGGACCAAGTGTTCACCGCCGTGCTGGCAAACGACTACGGTGTCGTCGACGACCTCGTGGCGATCATGGCTCCGGCGCTCGGGGACGTTGGCATCATGCGACTGAAGAGCCGCCTGGAGCAGGAGCTCCGAGACGAGCCGCGGAAGGCCTCTGGCTTTGACTGGCGCACGAGCGTCGTTCGCTCGACGCTGAAGGCGATTGCGGACGCTCAAGGGGATGTTGATTGCTACATCGCGTTGGTGCCCGAGGCCGAGCGCAGCACGCCGCGCGTGAGCGCCGAGATCGGGCGCCGGCTCCTGGCCGCCGGCCGGGCCGACGAGGCGCTCGCCGCGCTCCGGACGGGGCAGCCCAAGCGCCGCACCGCCTCAGGCGGGCGCGAGGACGACGAACTCGGTCCGTTCCTGACGGTGCGCGACAGCGACGCGTGGGAAGAAGCTTACATCGACGCGCTCGACGCGACCGGTCAGCGGAAACAGGCGCAAAACTATCGCTGGGCGGTGTTCGAACAGCGGCTCTCACCCACCCAGTTGCGCGCCTACCTGACGCGTCTTCCGGAGTTCGATGATGTCGAAGCCGAGGAGCGGGCCATGACGCATGCCCTGAGCTACGCGAGCTTTGCGACGGCGCTCAACTTCTTCCGGAGCTGGCCGAGCCAAGCCAAAGCCGCCGAGCTTGTGGTGAAACGTGCCTCTGAGATCGACGGGGACATGTATTACCTGCTCGGCCCCGCGGCGCAGCTGATCGAAGGCAAGCATCCCCTGGCCGCGACGTTGCTCCGTCGTGCGATGATCGAAGACACACTCGCCGGTGCCAAGTCCAGCCGCTACAAGCACGCAGCCAGGCACATGCTCGAATGCTCGTCGCTTGCACGTCAGATCCAGGACTTCGGGCGTTTCGAGACACATGAGTCTTTTCTGAAGCGTAATCAGGCCGCACATGCTCGCAAGGTGGGCTTCTGGTCTCAAGTAGACGAGATCGCATGAGGGCACGTGTCAGCCCGCATGACGATGAGCGAGACGCGGCCTTCTATTTAGACGCGGCGCTCTTGGGGATCCGACGACCAGTTCGCGCAAGGCCACCGGTGCGCCACAGGCGCCCAGGTGACACAAAAAATCTGGAACCGTTTCGTCGCCGTGCTCGGTTTTGGATCTGAGGCGATGGTGTGACGTGATGCAACGGATCCTGATTATTAAGAGCGAAGTCGTAGGAAATCCGACCCTCCTCGTGAGGGATGCCTTCTGTGCTCATGACGAACCTGGCCCGGCCCTTGGCGCGTGTGATCCTTGGCACCCAATAAGCTTCGGAACTTCGAGCGAGGAAAGTGCGCGGTGCGCAGGACCGCGGCTCGGAGCGGCGTGTTGTCCCAGCAGGAGAGCGCACGAACCTCTTCCTGGTGGACGACCCTGACCCGCGATCAGCCGACGACCTTCAGGATCGGGCGCGCCCGCACGCGCTCCAGGGCCTCGCGCAGCCCGTGGCTGTCGTAGGGCTTCCGCAGGATGACGAACCCTTCGGTCGCCGCCGCTTGCGCCACGTCGCTGTAGCCAGTCGCGAGCAGCACCGCGATACGCCCTGAATACTCGTTCCGCACGTGACGGGCGAGATCGAGGCCGTTCTGAGATCCAGGCATCACGATGTCGCTGAGGACGATCGCGATGTCGCTCGACGCCCGCAAGATCTCCAGGGCGGTGTCGACGGATTGCGCCTTGAGGACGCCGTAGCCGAAATCCTCCAGGTAGGATCGAGCGATCTCCGCCACCTCGGCATTGTCGTCGACCAAAAGGATTCGGCCCAAGCTCTGGCGAGGCGGAGCAGGCTCCACGGACGGGCGCCCGTCCAACAGCGTCTGGACCCGTTCCATGGTGCGCGGTAGGTAGAGCGTCACAGTGGCCCCGCAGCCCGGCTGGCTCGCGACCGTCGCAGTGCCACCGGACTGCGTCGCGAAGCCGTAGACCTGGGAGAGGCCGAGGCCTGTTCCCTTTCCCTGTGGCTTCGTTGTGAAGAACGGCTCGAAGACGCGCGCCAGCACGTCGGGCGGGATGCCGCTTCCAGTATCGGTGAGGCTCAGCGCGACGAACTCGCCCGTGAGCCCGACCGTGCTGTCGTCCGCCAGCGCGACGTTCTGGGCCGCGATGGTGAGCCTCCCTCCGTCCGGCATCGCGTCCCGGGCGTTCACTGCGAGGTTGAGCACCGCGAGTTCGAGTTCGTTGAGGTCGACCTTGACCGTCCAGAGGTCGGGCGAGAGGGACAGATCGATCGCGATGTCGCCCCTCAGGCTCGACCGCAGCACGTCCTGGAACAACGGCAGGTGGTGGGCGAGGTCGATCGGCACGGGCGCGTGGGTCTGTCGGCGGGAGAAGGACAGCAGTTGCCGCGTCAGGCTGGCGCCGCGCTTCGCCGCCACCTCGATCGCGTCGAGGGCGCGGCGCTGACGATCGTCCGCGGCCGGATAGCGCTTGAGGCGCTCGACATTCCCGGTGACGATCATCAGGAGGTTGTTGAAGTCGTGGGCGACGCCGCCGGTGAGCTGGCCCACCGCCTCGAGACGCTGCGCCTGCTTGAGGGCGGCCTCGACGACTTCGCGCCGGGCGACCTCGGCCTGGAAGCGCTGGGTCCGGCGCAGTGCGTGAACCGACAGGGCGCAGAGCGCCAGCGTCGCCGGCAGCCCGAAAGCCAGGTAGCCGAGCAGCGTGTCGCGCAGCTCCCGCCACATCGCGGCGGTCTCGATCCCGGCCTGGACGTAGACCGGATAGCCCGGGATGTGTCGATAGCCGATGCGTCGCTCGATGCCGTCGACCTGCGAGGTCGTCGTGAAGACGCCGGTCTCCCGCTCCCGCGCGATGGCCTGCCGAAAGTCGCTGCGCGCGTCGAGCCGCTCAGGCCGATCCATGACGGCTGGGAAGCGGGCTAGGAAGGCCCCGTCGCTACGGATCAGCCCGAAGGAGTCGGCGACTCCGCGCGCGAGGCGAGCGTAGAACTCACGCAGACGCTCCGGCAGCACGCTGATCGCTACGACCCCGTTGAAACCTCCGTCCGGCCGCTCTGGGCGCCGGGCGCTCACGACGAAGAAGCGGAAATTACCGACCTTGGCCTGCACAACATCGCCGATGAAGGCGCCAGCATCCTGCGGCACCTGTGCGCGAAAGTAGTCGCGGTCCGAGTTGTCGAGGCTCGTCGGCACCGGCATGACCGTGCTGGCGACGAGCGGATGTCCTGCAGCATCGAAGGCCCAGATCGCCTGGATCTGCGGCAAGGCCGCCTGCGTCCGGCTCAGCCGCCTGGATAGCTGTGCCTCGTTGGCGCGAATGTCGGCGTCGTCGAGCCCGCGCAGCACCTCGTTCGCCTCGGCGACGGTGCGCTCCACAGTCTGTAGCGCCTTGAGGCTGTGCTCCTGGAGAATGTCGAGCGCGCGTTCGATGCGCTCGAGCGACTTCTGCTCGATTGCACGAATCGTCGACCACGCCGTGTAACCGAACACGAGCGCCGGCCCGACAATGCTGAGGGCCGCGATCAGGCGCAGCGGCCACAGGACATTTGGCTGCACGAGACGCGCCGACATGCTGTTTCCGCCGTGCCCTACCCGATCCAACCCATAAGCGCGGCCTTTAACGCGCTAGCCAATACTCGGTTCCTGTATTTTCAGAAAGTTGAGGTCGCGGCGCTGTGGACGAGCAACCGCAAGACCAACTGACCGTTACGCCGGCATGGGCAGCCCGGACAGGATGGCTGTTGATCGGAGGAGTGGGCTGAATCCCGGCCCATCTCGCCGACGTCAGGGAGGGCGCGCGTGCGCTCGCGTTCGCTCCGAATGGAGATCGCAAGCCTTCCGTGTCGTTCGTTGAGCTCGAATCGCAGGTCACGGCGCACTGGATGAAACCCCAATGCCGACCAGTCGTTGCGCCTGCATGAGCGGTCAGGATTCGATTTCTGATCCGGATTGATCAGCGCTCACATGCCATCCTTCGTCGTCCAAAAGCCGACAGGCCACTCAGAGATTCAAAATCGGGAGCGACTTCATGCTGCCATGCTGATTCAGGTCGATCTGATGCTCAAGAACTTCCTCTCCGGTGAGCTCCCGCATCACGGTCGCGCTTGCTCCCGGGCCAGCAGCCTCCGAGGCCAGTAGCTCGGCGTCCATCTCATCATGAGCGACCACGAGCACAGGTGCGATCGTGGATTCTGACACGTGATCTTGGGTGACAGTGACTTGCACTCCGAATGCCTTGTTCATGTGACGGCACCTTTGACCTAGTTGGGGGCGACGCCCCCACGAACGACCTTGATCCGTGTCGGGCTCATGCCCCATGCGCATCGGAAGTTCCCCGTCCTCCCGATCGGCGCTTGTGTCTCGCGCCTGATGCACCCGAGGCATCCCAGCTTTTCGCGACGCACAACGGTGATTGTGCATCGCGGAACTCATGGTGCCCGCTGACATTGCCCTCCATTCCGCCAGGGAGGTCCGATGCTGACGGTGCACACGTTGATGAATGATGCGATCGGCTGGCTCTCGTGGCTGCCGTGGTGGACACAGAGCCTGATCCTCGTCGCCGGCTGCTGTGCCGTCGTGCTGCCGCTGCATCGGCTCGCTTCCCGTGCCCTGCAGCGCGCCGTGGCGAACCGAGGCCTGTTCTGGCGCTCGCTGGTCACGCGCACCCACGGCCCGACGCGCCTCGCGCTCCTGATCGTCGCCCTCTCGACCTCCGTAGCTACCGCCCCTGTCTCCTGGGAGGTGCGGATCGCCGTTAACCAGATCCTCCTTGTCGCCTTCGTGGCGCTCGTCGGCTGGGCCTGCGCCGTCGCGCTTCACATCGCGACCGTCATCTACCTGCGTCGGTTCAAGCTTGACGCCGAGGACAACCTTCTCGCACGCAAGCACTTCACGCAGATGCGCCTGCTCGAGCGGGCCGGCATCACGCTCGTGGCGCTGGTCACCGTCTCGATCGCCCTGATGACCTTCGAGCCGGTCCGGCAATATGGCGTGAGCCTCCTTGCCTCCGCCGGTGCCGCCGGACTGATCCTCGGCCTCGCGATGCAGCCGGTGCTCTCGAACCTCGTCGCCGGCATTCAGATCGCGATCACGCAGCCGATCCGGATCGAGGACGCTGTCATCGTCGAGAACGAGTGGGGATGGGTCGAGGAGATTAACTCGACCTACGTCGTGATACGGCTCTGGGACTGGCGTCGCCTCGTTCTGCCGCTCACCTACTTCATCCAGAAGCCGTTTCAGAACTGGACCCGCGATGGTGCGTCTCTGATCGGCAGCGTCTTTCTCTATGTCGACCACACGGCGCCGCTCGACGCGATGCGCAAGAAGCTCGGCGAGATCGCCGCTCAGTCTCCTCTTTGGGATCGCAGCGTCGTCAACCTGCAGGTATCCGACGCGAAGGAGAACGTGATCGAGGTCCGGATGCTGATCAGCGCCCGCAACGCCCCGCAGGCCTGGGACCTGCGCTGCGAGGTGCGCGAGAAGATGATCACGTTCCTGCAGACGGAGCACCCGGGCGCGCTGCCGCGCCACCGCACGGAGTGGGTCCAGCCCGACGGAGTGTTGCCGGCCACCGCGGACGCGCTGGGGCGTCGGCAAGCCGCCTGATCGGTGAAGAGGCACTCAGCGCCTGCCACCGTTCGCGCAAAACACGGGTGTCCTCTTCGTAGAGCCCTGGTCTCACGTCCTACATCCATGACAGGCGCTTGATCGTCCCGGGACATCGGCAGGACAAACTGGAAGTCGATGTCCTCTCTACGTCCGCTCAGCAGCAATGCGAACTATCTCCACCCGCGCCCAATGTCCCCTCGATGTCCTATGAACGTCACCTGGTTGTCCCGCTTCGGCCCCTGAAATCGTCAATGCGAACCGATTTTGGGATTCTTGTCCCATAGCGCGAAGCGATCGAAGCACGTCTGCGTCGTTACGCATCATGAGCGACGCTCGGATAGCGCTCTGATCGGCCCGCCTTCGTCTGATTTTTGTCGGCTCTCCCGCCTCGTCCTTGTCGACGGTCAGACCTCATGAACCGTCCCATGACGTTGCCGAAGCGCTCAAGGACGAACTCTACGCGCGAAAAGATGCGTCCAGATCAACAACCTCATCATGACCGGAGATCTCCTTGCAGGCCCATCCGCAGCGTCCTTCAGTGCAGCGCTCACTGAGGACGACAGACACGATGGCGACGATCAGAAAGCTCCGAGGCCGTTGGCAGGCATCGGTGAGGCGCAAGGGCATGCAGCCGCGCTCGAAGAGCTTCGACTCGAAGTCCGAGGCAGAGCGCTGGGCGCGCACTCTCGAAGCCGAGCTTGATCGGTCGGGCGCCCTCCCTGATACACGCTCGGCTGAGAGAACGACCCTCGCCCAGATCCTCGAGCGCTACCGGGACGAGATCTCGCCCACGAAGCGCAGCCACATCACCGAGGTGGCGCGCATCAACGGTATCCTTCGACGGTCGATCTGCCACCGGACCTTGACCCTCCTCTCGACTGCTGACGTCGCCGCGTATCGGGACGAGCGTCTCAAGACCGTGGCACCCGCGACCGTCATCCGGGAGATGAACACGATCTCGCACGCGATCGACACGGCGCGTCGCGAGTGGAACATCCACTTGGCCCAGAACCCCTGCAAGCTCGTCCGGCGTCCTGTCCCTCCTCGAGGCCGCACACGGCGTCTTGAGGGAAACGAGGAGCAGATCCTGCTCGATGCAGCCGATGCCGGTCGCACGCCCTACCTGCGCCCGCTGATCGTGCTTGCGATCGAGACCGGGATGCGACGCGGTGAGATACTGTCACTGCGCTGGGAGCACGTCGACCTTGAGCAGCGGGTCGCGCACCTGCCAATGACGAAGAACGGCAGCAGCCGCGACGTGCCGTTGTCGACCCGTGCCGTGGAGACGCTGAGAGGGCTCAGGACGGGCGAGAGCGAGACGGTGTTCTCCCTGGCGCCGAACACGGTGCGGCTCGCCTGGGACCGCCTGACGCGACGTGTGGGCCTCAAGGACCTGCATCTGCACGACTTGCGGCACGAGGCGGTGTCGCGGCTGTTCGAGAAGGGCTTCAACGTCGCCGAGGTCGCGACGATCTCCGGGCACCGAGAGTTGCGCATGCTCCAGCGCTACACGCACTTGCGGGCCGCGGACCTCGCGAGCCGGCTGAGGTAGGCGAGAGACGAGAGGTCAGACCTCGAGACGGCACGCTTACGGTGGACAGCATCGAACCAGAGGTTCCGCGGCGTCTCAGCGCCCGGAACTTCACCCTCGACGCGGACCGCCGACCGCGGGACCCTGTCGGACGGTCCGGTGCGTGACCCTGACGAGGTAAGTCTCTGTTTTTTAACGTTTTATCGCGATGACGAGCCGGAGCATTTTTCCAATATAGGTATACATGTAAGAAGTGAAGTAGTGTATCTACAGCGCGCTCCGCGCGCGGCACATCGGTCGCTTCGCGCCCGAGTGCCATTTCTTCCTGTCACTCCCGGAGCGTTAAGCGCGCCCTTTCAGATTCATGTCCCGGGTGTCTCGCGAGCTTCGCTCGCTCGAATGCCGCTGACAGAGTATGGATCCCGGGATGGAGCCCATCCGGCTTCGTTGAGCGCCCACGATCTGATCCTGCTCGTTGTCGCGCTGCGCGCTCCGCCTCGCCCATCCAAACCCCGACGAGACACACCTCGTCCACGGCGGTCATAAAGGCGGCTTTGGCCTCTCTCCTCGGCTGCCTGGCGGGGACTCATGCCGCGGGTCGGTCAATGCCGCTACGCGTCCACATCCCTGCGCAAACGCCGGGCTCAAGTTGCTATAACGCTTTCAGCAACCCCGGACACGATGATGATGGGCATGGAAACCGACACCGAGATGAGCTTGCCCTCCGAGCCGTTGTGCGAAGCGATTGTGGAGCAGAAGACGAGCGACGAGCTCGAGGCTCGGCTAACGGATTTGTCCGAGCAACTTGCTGGCAAACCGTTGAAGCATATCATACCCAAGCTCCGCAATGGTAAGCACCCAGGCACAATCAAGTTCGTAGCGGCCTATGATCGGAACCTACAAAGGAGCAAAGAGCTTCGGAAGGAAATTCAAAGAGAGATCAGGCACGAGAAGCGGATCGCGGAACAAGCAGCCCCGGCAACGGCTATCGAAACTGATCGCCGGCGGCGCCTGTCGATGCTTGCGCGCGCAACTAAGCATCGCGGCGGTGATAAGCTCCTCGAGCAACTGCTCGGGAGGGAGAAGGAGCTCTCGTTGTTCTGGGCCGCCGCAAAGCTCGCTGCTCTCGAGGTTCGGTCGCGAGCACCGACGGACAAGGAAGTGGCGATCGCGTTTACGAAGCTCACTGGGGAGCCGTGCACGAAGGATCAGGCTCGAGGCAGGAGGAAGATCTTGGCGAAGCTCAACGAGCTCCCTGGTGTTTGGCTGCCGTTGGAAGCGGGTTCACGGCCCGTAGGATGCCATAGTCGAGGTTAAGCCGCAGAGAGGGCCGTAGGCAGGCGGTTGTTGCGAGAGCTACACCACTAGCTCTCGACACGACAAAGCCGCCCAGCGACTCTCCCAGCGCATCCTGGGCATGCTCCAGATCCCGACCGAGCAGCACTGGCATTCGATACCACGATCAGCCATGCCTTCGACGAGCAGGAGCCCGCCATGCCGCTGACCATCTCCGTGTTCTCCGACGTGATCTGCCCGTGGTGCTACCTCGGCAAGCGCCGGCTCGAACGCGCCCTCGACCAGCTCGGGCAGCGCGAGAGCACAACGATCGAGTGGCTGCCGTTCGAGCTGAACCCCACCATGCCGGCCGACGGCATGGAGCGCGCGCTCTACCGCACCCGCAAGTTCGGGCCCGAGCGCGCCGCGCAGCTCGACGCGCAGATGGCCGAGCTCGGGCGGCAGGAGGGCATCGATTTCGCCTTCGATCGCATGACGCGCACGCCGAGCACGCGGCGCGCCCACATGCTGATCGCGGCGGCGTCGCAGCACGGACGGGCCGACCCAGTCGTCGATGCCCTGTTCCGCGCCTATTTCGAGGAAGGACGGGATGTCGGCGATCCCGACACCCTGCGCGGGATCGGCGTCGCAGCAGGGCTCGAGCGAGACATCGTCGACGACGCGCTCGGCAACGAACAGTTGAGGGACCTCGTCGAGGCCGTCGAGCGGCAGGCCGCCGAGATGCGGGTCGCGGGCGTGCCGTTCTTCATCGTCAACCGCCGGTGGGCAGTCTCGGGCGCGCAGCCGACCGAGCAGTGGCTCACGACTCTCAAGACCGCGTAGATTCTACTGCGGTGCGCGAAGATGATTACCTAGCCGCACACCAGGTCTGCGTTCAGATTTGCAGGACTCGGATGTTGTTGGTGTTGCCGGTCGTATGGAAGGGTATGCCGGCCGCAACAACAATGTATTCGTTGGACTTTGCGAACTCCTCGGCTTGTGCGTGGTGCGCGGCCTTGGCGACCATCTCCTCGTATGAGATTACGTCCTCGGTCTGCACACTGTGGGCGCCCCAGAGCAGGCACAGACGCCGCGCGGTCGCCAAGTTCGGCGTCAGAGCCAGGATCGGCGGCTCGGGCCGCTTACGCGCCACACGCGCCGCGGTCGTCCCACTCGCCGTGTAGGTCACGATCGCCTTGGCGTGCAGCGCCTCGGCGAGCGTCGCGGTAGCGGTCGCCACCGCGTGCGGCGGCGTCTCCTCTGCGCCCGGGTCCGAGGCCGCGACGATCGAGTGGTAGAGCTTGTGCCCCTCCACCGAGCGGATGATCCGGTCCATCATCGATACTGCCTCGACCGGGTATTTGCCGGTCGCTGACTCAGCCGAGAGCATCACCGCGTCGGCGCCGTCGTAAATCGCGGTCGCGACGTCCGAGGCCTCCGCCCGGGTCGGGGCCGGCGCGCCGACCATCGAGTCGAGCATCTGCGTCGCCACGATCACCGGCTTCACCGCCAGCCGGCAGGCGCGGATCAGCTCCTTCTGGCGACCCGGCACGTCCTCGTGCGGGATCTCGACGCCAAGATCGCCGCGGGCAACCATGACTGCATCCGACAGGCGAATGATGTCCTCGATCCGCTCCAGCGCCTGCGGCTTCTCGATCTTCGCCAGCAGCCCGGCCCGGTCCCCGACCAGGGCGCGAGCCTCGACCATGTCAGAGGGCTTCTGCACGAAGGAAAGGGCGACCCAGTCGACGCCTAGCTCAAGGCCGAAGTCAAGGTCGGCGCGGTCCTTCTTGGTCAACGGCGAGAGGTCGAGCAGAGTGCCGGGCAGGTTGACGCCCTTGCGGTTCGAGATGACCCCACCGGTCACTACCTCGGCGGTGATCGAGGTGGCCTCCAGCCCGGTGACGCGCACCCGCACGCGGCCGTCGTCGATCAGCAGGTCTTGACCCGGCACGACGGCGGCGAAGATCTCCGGGTGATGCAGCGGGATGGCCTGCTTGTCGCCGTCCCGGCCCTCCAGCACGAAGCGCACGCTCTCTCCCGCCTCGAGATCAAGGCGGCCGTCCTTGACGGTGCCGACGCGGATCTTCGGGCCCTGCAGGTCCTGGAGGATGCCGATCGGGCGGCCGACCTCCGCCTCGAGCGCGCGGATGGCGGCGTGGACCTTGGCGTGGTCGTTGTGGGTGCCATGACTGAAGTTGAGGCGGAAGGTGTCGACCCCGGCCAGGAACAGGGCTTTCAGCCGATCAGGGGCGGCGCTCGCCGGACCCACGGTGGCGACGATCTTGGCGTGGCGGTGACGGCGCATGACGCATCCGGCCGCGTGGAACGGCCGCCTTCTGGTGTCGTGGGAAGGGAGGTCAGACGATCAGGATCGCCCGGAAGTCGTTGACGTTGGTGAGCGTCGGGCCGGTGATGACGCCGTCGCCCAGAGCCTCGAAGAAGCCGTGCCCATCGTTGCGGTCGAGGCTCGCCGCGAGAGACAGGCCGAGTGCGGCGGCGTGCGCCGGGGTGTCGGGTCGCAGCACAGCGCCTGCGATCTCCTCCAGACCGTCGACGCCGTCGGTGTCGCCGGCCACGGCGTGAATGCCGGGATGGCCGTCGAGCGCGGCCCCAAGCGCCAGCAGGAACTCGACGTTGCGTCCGCCGCGGCCGTCGCCCCGCACCGTCACGGTGGTCTCGCCGCCCGAGAGCAGCAGGCAGGGCTTGGGCACTGGCAAGCCGTGGGCGGCAACGCTCAGGGCGATCCCGGCCATGACCTTGCCAACCTCGCGCGCCTCGCCCTCGAGCGCGTCGCCGAGGATCCAGGGGGTGATGCCCTCATGCCGAGCGAGGCTTGCTGCGGCCTCGAGCGCCATCAGTGGGGTCGCGACCATCCGCAGGTCGGAGGGGCCGAGCCGGGGGTCACCGGGTTTCACCGACTCACCCCGACTGGTGGCGAGGTGTAGGTGCACCGCCTCCGGGATCTCGATCCGGTAGCGATCAAGGATCGCCAGCGCGTCGGCGCAGGTGGTGGGGTCCGCCACGGTCGGGCCAGAGGCGATATCGAGGGGGTCGTCGCCGGGCGTGTCGGAGATGAGCAGCGTCACCACCCGGGCCGGATGGCAGGCAGCGGCGAGCCGCCCGCCCTTTATGCCGGAAGGTGGCGCCGCACGCAGTTCATCTCGCCGATCGCGGCACCGGATTTCAGCAGGGCGCGGTTGACGGCCTGCTTGTCGGCCAGCGTCAGCCCTGGCGCCGGCAGCGACAGCAGCGCCGAACCGCCGCCTGAGATCAGGCAGAGCACAAGGTCGTCGGGCGTGAGCCCAGCGACGAGCTCGAGGATGCGCCGAGAGGCAGCTTCGCCGGCGGCATCCGGCACTGGGTGGGACGCCTCGACCACCTCGATCCGGGTGGTCGGGGCGCCGTGCCCGTAGCGGGTGACCACGAGCCCGGAGAGGTCTCCTGGCCAAGCCGCCTCAACGGCACGGGCCATCGACGCTGCGGCTTTCCCCGCCCCGACGACGATCGTGCGGCCGCGGGGCGGCTCCGGCAGGTGCCGGGCAAGGCTAACGGCGGGATCGGCCGCCGCCACGGCGGCCGCGAACAGCCGCCGCAGGAGTTCTCCGGGCTCGGTCACGGCGCGCCCCTTACTCGTTGTCGCCTTGGATCGCCGCGATGACCGCGTCGGTGACCTGGCGGGTCGTCGCCTTGCCGCCGAGATCGGGGGTGTGCAGGCTCGGATCCGCGGTCACCCGCTCCACCGCGCGCATCAGCCGGTCGGCCGCCGGCTTCTCGCCGAGGTGCTCCAGCATCTGGCAGGCGGTCCAGAAGGTCGCGACCGGGTTGGCGATGCCCTTGCCGGTGATGTCGAAGGCCGAGCCGTGGATCGGCTCGAACATCGACGGGAACTTGCGCTCCGGGTTGATGTTCGCGGTCGGCGCGATGCCGAGCGAGCCGGCCAAGGCCGCGGCGAGGTCCGATAGGATGTCGGCGTGCAGGTTCGTCGCCACGATGGTGTCGAGGGTCTCGGGCTTGATCACCATGCGCATCGTCATGGCGTCGACCAGCATCTTGTCCCAGGTCACGTCCGGGAACTCGGCCGCCACCTCGGCGGCGATCTCGTCCCACATCACCATGGCGTGGCGCTGGGCGTTCGACTTCGTGACGACCGTCAGGAGCTTGCGCGGGCGGCTCTGGGCGAGCTTGAAGGCGTAGCGGATGATGCGGGCGACACCGGTGCGGGTCATCATCGAAACGTCGGTGGCGACCTCCTCCGGATGGCCCTGGTGGACGCGTCCGCCGACGCCCGCATACTCACCCTCCGAGTTCTCGCGCACGATCACCCAGTCGAGCTCCGGGCCCGATACGTGGCGCAGCGGGCTGGTGATGCCGGGCAGGATCCGGGTCGGGCGGACGTTGGCATATTGGTCGAAGGGCTGGCAGATCGCGAGCCGCAGGCCCCACAAGGTGATGTGGTCCGGCACGTCCGGCGCACCGACGGCGCCGAAGTAGATCGCGTCGTGGTTCTTGATCTGCTCGCGGCCATCCGCCGGCATCATCACGCCGTGCTTCTTGTAGTAGTCCGAGCCCCAATCGAAGTGGTCGAACAGGAACTTGAACGTGCCGGTCTTCTCGGCCAGGGCGTTCAGCACCTCGACGCCGGCGGCGATGACCTCGATGCCGATGCCATCGGCCGGGATCGCGGCGATCTTGTAGGTCTTGGTCATGACAGGTCTCCGTGTGTGATGAGGGATGCGAAACAGGGGATCAGTGCGCGACGGCGTCGGCCGTCTCGCTGCGTCGCCCGGCGCGGGCGACGATCACGGTGACGATCGCTGAGAGGACGAGCAGACCGGCAACGAAGATCAGACCGCCCGTGAAGCTGCCGGTCTGGTCCTTGATCCAGCCGATCGCCCAGGGGCCGACGAAGCCGCCGAGATTGCCGATCGAGTTGATCGTGGCGATGCCCACCGCCGCGGCCTGACCCGACAGGAACATCGTCGGCATTGCCCAGAGCGGGGGCTTGGCCGCGCTGATGCCGATGTTGACGAGGCTCAGCGCCGCGATCACCGCGACGACCGAGGCGGCCCCGCCAGCGAGCAGCAGGCCCAGGGAGGCGACGAGGCAGGCGATCACGACGTGCCAGGTGCGCTCGCCGGTCTTGTCCGAGTGCCGTGCCCACAGGATCATCGCAATGATCGCAAGGGTCGGCGGCACGCCGTTGAGGAAGCCGACTGCCATGTTGGAGAGGCCGAAGCTCTTGATGATCTGCGGCGCCCAGATCCCGAGAGTGTAGAGGCCGGCCGAGGTGCCGAAATAGACCAGCGCCAGCGCTAGGACCCGCAGGTCCGACAGGCCCGCCATGATGCCGTGCTTGGCGCTCACCGTCTTGCGGGCGTGCTCCTCGTTCATCTCGGCGACGAGCCACGCCCGCTGGTCGTCGGGGAGCCACGTTGCCTTCTCGGGCCGGTCGGTCATGTAGAAGAGCACCACGACGCCTAGGATGACGGCCGGGACGGCCTCGATGAGGAACATCCACTGCCAGCCGTGCAGGCCAAGGATGCCTTCCATCGCTAAGAGCGCGCTCGAGATCGGCGAGCCGAGAACCACTGAGATCGGGGCCGCCGCCATGAACAGGGAGACGACGCCAGCACGATAGCGGGTTGGAAACCAGTAGCTCAAATAGAGGATGATGCCCGGGAAGAAGCCGGCCTCCGCCGCGCCGAGCAGGAAGCGCAGAGCGTAGAAGCTGTATTCGCCCTTCACGAAGGCAAAGGCGCCCGAGATGATCCCCCAGGTGATCATCACTCGGGCGATCCACAAGCGCGCGCCGACCTTGTCGAGGATGATGTTCGAGGGCACCTCGAACAGGAAGTAGCCGAAGAAGAAAATGCCGGCACCGAAGCCGAACACGGCAGATGAGAAGCCGAGATCCTTGTTCATCGTCAGCGCCGCGAAGCCGATGTTTACGCGGTCGATGAAGGCGATGAAGTAGAGCAGGCAGATGAATGGGACGAGGCGCCATGCGACGCGGCGCATGGTGGCCTGCTCGAGCGAGCGGTCCATCGTTTCCTCCTATGGGATCGCCTGCACCGCGTGACGGCTTTCGTGCCAACTTCCATGCAAGCTCGCATGGCGTATGCCATCGCAGTTGAAGGCAGTCAAGTGATCCATTGCAACTTGCATGGAAGCTGCTAAGCCAGAGTGCGGATTTCACGATCGGGTGGCAGTATGGCGCGGGCGAAATCGGCACGGACTGACGATAGCGAGAAGCGGACCTCGCTCGTCGACGACGCCTACGCGGCCATGAAGAAGGCGATCCGGAACTCGGACTTCGCCCCTGGCTACCAGGCCTCCGAGCAGGAGATCGCGTTGCGGCTCGGCATGAGCCGCACGCCCGTGCACGAGGCGGCGATCCGGCTACAGGAGGATGGGCTCGTGCGGGTGCTGCCGCGGCGCGGCATCCTGATCTGCGCCATTGCGCCCGACGACATGCGCGAGATCTACGACGTGATCATCGCCCTCGAAGGGCAGGCGGCTGAGCGGGTGGCCGAGCTGCCGGATCCCGAGCGGGCGCGCATCGCGGACGAGCTTGCGGCGCACACGGACGCGATGGCCGAGGCTCAAGCTCGCGGCGACCTACCGGCCTGGGGCGCGGCGGACGAAGGTTTCCACCGGACCCTGGTCGAGCGGGCGGGCAACGGGCGCCTGAACCGCATCATGCAAACCATCAACGACCAGTCCCACCGCGCCCGGATGCTGACCCTACGGCTACGGCAGGAGCTCGACGCCTCCGTGGCCGAGCATCGCCGCATCATCGCGGCGATCCGCGAGGCGGACGCGACCGGCGCGCACCGGCACACCCGCGAGCACCGCATCCGTGCCCGCGACGCCTTGCTTCCGCTCATCGAAAGCTTCGGCCTTCGGCACCTATAAAGGGGAAGAGGAACCTCACGGTCTTCAAGCCTTCCTGGTCCCGTTGTGTTGAACGTTCCTCTTACCGGGTCCCCGCCCCGCGGAGGCGCTCTGCTCGAGCTACGGGATATCTATGAGGTCAATTGAGACCGCGTGGAGACTACCGAGGCAGCACGGCTGAAGGGTGAGACATGGGATTGCTGAGCGTCATTGCCGTCGGAACGGCAGGCTGGAACGTGCCAAAGGCCCACGCCGACCGGTTTCCGGAATGTGGGAGCCATCTCGAACGCTACGCAAAGCGCTTCAACGCGGTGGAGATCAACACGTCATTCTACCGACCGCACCGTGTCGCAACCTATGAGCGGTGGGCGGCGGCCGTGCCTGAGCGCTTCCGCTTTGCCGTGAAGATCCCGCGCGTGATCACGCACGAGCGGCGACTGGAGAACACGGACGAGCCGCTCGCGCGCTTCCTCGATGAGGTCGCCGGGCTCGGGACGAAGCTGGGCCCACTTCTACTGCAACTGCCGCCGAGCCTTCGCTTTCAGAGCGTGACGACTAGCGAGTTCCTGCACCGCCTCAGGCGCGCTGTTCCGGGAAACATCGTCTGCGAACCGCGTCATCCGAGTTGGTTCACGCCCGTTGTCGATGCGCTCTTGGCAGAGCTGATGATTTCTCGTGTTGCGGTTGATCCAGCACCTGTGCCTGCAGCGAGAGAGCCAGGAGGCTGGCACGGCCTGGCTTACCATCGGCTGCACGGGTCTCCTCGGATCTATTACTCGGCTTATGCACCGGATGCGCTCGATGCGCTCGCGGAGCGGCTCGCGGCTGAAGCGGGGAGCGGGGTGGCGAACTGGTGCATCTTCGACAACACGGCGGAGTTTGCCGCCACGAGTGACGCACTCTCGATCCTGGAACGCCTGACGAGAGACACCGAACAACAGACATGAAGCTCGTGCAGCATGCACGAGAGCACCGCGGTTGAGTGGCTGCCGGTCGAGCTGAACCCCGCTTGGTCAGTGCCGCGACCCCGCCGAATCGCCAGCGGGCGCTGAGCAGGTAGGCCCCCGCCGTGACGAGCCCCAGGCCGATCCAGTTGATGGCCGAGAGGCGCTCCCCGAGCAGCAGCTCGCCGAACACCGCCACCAGCCCGATCGACAGCTTGTTGAGCGTAGCGACCTGGGCCGCCTGCCCCGCCCTCAAGGTGTGTTCGACGGGCCCAGACCCAGGTCATGAGCTCGACGATGTCGAGGCCGAACACGAGGCGGTGCTCGCGTTCTTGAGTGCCGCCCACTCAGACGGTCCGTAGATCGGCGAGCTTTGGCTCTTCGCGCGAAGTCACTACCAACTCGACCGCGCCCTCGCGGTCGCACGAAGGATGGGCTTAGTGCCGATCGAGCCGGGCGACGCGCCAATGGCTCCCGACTCGCACCTGACTTTCGGAACTATACACCTCGCGAGCACGCGGCGGCAGTGCAGACCGGAGGCGCCCGTAAGCCGACACCTCACGTCGCCTCATTGAGGAGAGAGTGTTCACTCCCTTGCCTGAACGGTCGGGCCGCTTCCTGGCGGATGCCCAGCGGCATCGGCGGGGTCAGGTGTCGCGGCAGCCATCGCACCCGCCGTGTCGAAGAATTCCTCGAAGCCGATCGCCTTGCCGTCGCGAAAACGCCAGACGTCGACCTTCCGGGTTTCGGCGATCTTTCCCGTCTCCCTGTTGCGCCACGCGACGTCGCCGAGCACGACAACCCGGTCGTCCTCCGCGATGAACTCGGTCATGTGCGCGTGGATCATCTCCCAGTCTCTCAGCAGATCATCAAGGTAGGCTTTGATCTCGCTCTTCGACGTCCTGCGTGCCGTGAACGCCAGCTCCGGCGCGCCGTCCGTCAACGATCTCAGCGAAGCGTCGTCGGCCATCAGATCCGTCCAGCATTGCCGATTCGCGGCCTTGCTGTCCGACCATTCTGCGTAGGCGCTTCTCAGAAGCGAGACATTCTGCTCTTCCTGAGCCATCAGACTTCCTCCCCATGCTTGGAGGCTCGTGTCGTGAGCCGGCTGCTCCGGTGCGTTCGGCATTTACGATCATGGTAGCATGCCTGTTCGGGAGCGGCGCCTTACCCGAGTCGTTTTCGACGGGGCGCCGTAGCTACCGCTACTCCGCCGCCCGCCCCGGCCAGCGCTGCCGACTCATCATGTTCGCGGAGGCGCAGCCGGCGCACCAGCGGCACACGGCGTCAGCAGCGCCGCAACCCTTTCGCATCCGAGGCGCGATCCTAGCGCCCATCGGCTCAGCCTCCCCTCCCCGGCGCACCCGACACGATTCGACCGTGTGAACTCGGCCTTCGGAGCCTTCTCCCGGCCTCCTTTGAGCGGACTCGATCTCTCAAACGCAGTTGCGCCCCGCGACTGCTTGCGCCTGGTGGCGGGTCCTTCAGCGTTCGGGCGTATATTACAGCCATGGGGAGCGATGGTGGAGGGGATAGGGTCAAAACCAAACCAGCTTAGTCACACGAACGGCCGGTGACGGTGGTGAGCCGAACTTCGGAGAGGTCCGGGAAACGGGCCTTCAGCTTGGCGCCCATTGCGGTCGGTCGGTCGGCTTGACTTCGATTCCTGTATGAGACGTTTCCTCCCATAGCGGCTAGTAATACGTCTCGATCGTTCACACTTCAGTGTTGCCGAACAAACTCGAGTGCCGCCGAACAAGCTTGGCCGAGCAGGTTCGCTCATGACGACGCGGTCCTACTGCGTTAAACGTCGAGCCAATCCGTCTCCATCTGCTCCCGAGGCGCCCCACGGAAAGGAATGTTCGTGGCCTTTGTTCAGGCTTCCATTGCCAAGCATGCCTTTCTCGCCGACGGCGGCGAAATCGGCTTGCTTGTCCGCTCGCGGGATTGGTCTGCTACCTCACTCGGGCCCATCGAGAGTTGGCCGCCCACCCTGAAGACCGCGGTCAACATCATGTTCACGTCGCCGACCCCGGTGTCGATCCTCTGGGGGCCTGAGCGCGTTCAGCTCTACAACGACGCCTACATCCCAATCGCTGCGGACCGTCACCCGGACGCGCTTGGCCGGTCAGTGGCCCAGAATTGGAGCGAGGCTTACGAGACGCTCCTCTGTCCCATTCTCGACCGCGTGTTCAAAGGCGAAACGGTTCAGATTGACGAGCAAGCGGTGTCGCTGCGGACGCCGTCCGGGCTTGTAGAGCAGCGTTTCTTCACTGGCAGCTTCCAGCCAGTGCGCGCTGAGACTGGGACGGTAGAAGGTGTCTTTCATCCGCTCTCCGAGGTAGCCGTGAACAAGGCGGCCACGGAAGATCAACGCCGCGCGGAACATGCACTGCGGCAGAGTGAAATCCGCTACCGGCAGATCGTTGAGGGCGCCGAAGACTATGCAATCGTGCGCCTCGACAACCGTGGGATTATCACGACGTGGAACACGGGCGCGGAGCGTCTCACGGGCTTTACGGAGAGCGATGCGATTGGGCAGCCTGGGGATATCCTATTCACCCCCGAAGACCGGGCTTTGGGCCGGGCTGACGACGAGTTGAACCGGGCGATGAGCCACGGGCGAGCGCTGAACGAACGCTGGCACATGCGCAAGGACGGTAGCCGGTTTTGGGCCTCGGGGCTCATGATGCGTCTCGACGCCGATGGCGGCAGCTATCTCAACATGTTTCGTGATCGAACCGCCGAGCACGAGGCCGAGGCAGCACTGGCCGCCGAAGTCGCGGCGCTCGGGCGGTTGCAAGAGGTCAGCACGCGGCTGGTTAGCGACGAGGCTCCGCAGGCGCTCTACGACGCGATCCTGACCGCCGCCGCCGGCCTTATGGGTTCCGAATGCGCAAGCATTCAGATGCTGGACGCATCAGGTGACCTGAAGCTCCTGGCGCATCGCGGCTATGACCCTCGCTCGGCGGCTTACTGGCAGACGGTCAAAGCAAGCTCTGAGAGCACTTGCGGCATTGCTATGACGACGGGCGAACGCGTGATCGTGCCGGACGTGGAGGGCAGCGGTCTGGCGCACGACAGCGGCGATCTTCAGTCCTACCGCTGGACGGGTATGCGTGCAGTCCAGACAACGCCGCTGTTATCACGTTCGGGCAAGCCCATCGGCATGATCTCGACGCACTGGAAGCACCCGCACACGCCTCCGGAGCGTGACCTCAAGCTTTTCGATGTGCTCGCCCGCCAGGCTGCCGACGCGATCGAGCGGACGACGGCTCAGGCAACACTGCGCGAAAGCGAGGCTAGGCAGGCGTTCCTGCTCTCGCTGTCGGACGCGTTGCGCTTACTCAGGAAGCCGGCGGAAATCGCCTCGACGGCAGCCGAGTGTCTCGCCGAACGTTTCGATCTGAACCGGGTTTTCTATGCTGAGTTCTTCGGCAGTCTGATGAAGATCGAGCGCGACTATACAAGGGGTGTTGGTTCGCTCGTGGGTGAGCACGACCTGGCGGCGTTCGGGCCGGATCTGCTGCACGCCTATCACGCTTGCCCGATCGTCAAAGTCGACGATGTCCGCACGGACGCCAGGATCGGTGAGGACGCCCGATCGGGGCTCCTTGCCAGGCAAGTTGGCTCCTACCTTGATGTTGTGCTGTTCGAGCGCGAGCAGTGGGTGAGCGTGCTTGCCTTGCAAAGCGCCACGCCCCGGAAATGGACCTCCTCCGAAGAAGGTCTGTTCCGGGAAGTCGGTGAGCGCGTCAAAACCGCAATTGAACGCGCTCGCGCCGAGGATCGGCTGCGCGAGCTGAACGACACGCTCGAGCGGCGGGTGGCAGAAGCACTTGCCGAGCGTAACATGCTCGCAAAGCTCGTCGAGCTGACCGACGTCATGATCATGGCGATCGACCTCGACTACAATATCCTGGCCATCAATGCCGCCAATGCCGACGGGTTCGAGCGCATCTATGGTGTGCGGCCCAAGGCAGGCGACAACATGCTGGAGCTGCTCGCCGGTCGGCCGGAGCACCAGGAGCAGGTGCGGCTTGGGTGGGGCCAAGGCATGCGCGGCGAGCCCGTCACCTTCATCGAGGAGTATGGCGGCCCGAACCGTATCCTGTTCCATTACGAGGTGAACTTCCGGCCGTTGCGCAACGAGGCCGGCGAGCAGGTGGGCGTCTACCAATTCGTGACTGACGTCACTGACCGCCTCGGACGCGAAGTGCAACTCGCTGAGGCCCAGGAGGCGCTTCGCCAGTCGCAGAAGATGGAAGCGATGGGTCAGCTGACCGGCGGGGTCGCTCACGACTTCAACAACCTGCTCACCCCGATCGTTGGCTCCCTCGACCTGCTGCAGCGCCGCGGTGTCGGCGGTGAGCGCGAGCAGCGCCTGATCGCCGGGGCCATGCAGTCGGCCGAGCGCGCCAAGACATTGGTGCAGCGGCTCCTCGCTTTCGCCAGGCGCCAGCCGCTTCAGGCAACCGCTGTCGACGTTGCCCGGCTCGTCACCGGCATGGGCGACCTCGTCGCGAGCACCACTGGCCCACAGATCCGGGTCGCCGTCGAGGTGCCGGATGGGCTGCCGCCGGCCAAGGCTGACCCGAACCAGCTCGAGATGGCGCTTCTCAACCTAAGCGTGAATGCCCGCGACGCGATGCCAGAGGGCGGAACCCTTCGCATCACTGCGGCCGCCGAGATTGTAGGAGCCGACCATCGCGTGGACCTGAAGCCGGGCTGCTACATCCGGTTGTCAGTCAATGACACCGGCACGGGCATGGACGAGGCGACGCTCGCCCGCGCGGTCGAGCCGTTCTTCTCGACCAAGGGCGTTGGAAAGGGAACGGGTCTCGGACTTTCGATGGTGCATGGGCTTGCGTCCCAGCTCGGCGGCGCGCTCACGATCCTGAGCCGACCTGGGCTCGGCACCAATGTCGAGCTGTGGCTCCCTCAAAGCACGGTGGAGCAAGAGCCCGTCGCGCCAGTGGTCACGGCGTCGGAGCTACCAGCGACGCGTGGAACGGCGCTGTTAGTCGATGATGAGGAACTCGTGCGAATGAGCACAGCGGATATGCTGAGCGATCTTGGCTTTGCGGTAATCGAAGCTACTTCGGCAGAAGAGGCGCTTGATCTTGTAAGCAAGGGCGAGCACTTCGACCTTCTTGTGATCGATCATCTGATGCCGGGCATTAGTGGAACCGACTTGGCGCGCGAAATAAGAATGGCCAAACCTGGCATACCCGTGCTGCTGGTTTCTGGTTACGCTGAGCGCGAGGGAGTGGATCCGGACTTGGCGCGATTGACTAAGCCATTTCGCAAGGACGAGCTCGCATCGAGTCTCGCTCGGATCACGGCCGAACGTTGATTGGCGACGCGTGATGAGAGCACATCACGCTGCCAATGCACATTACGCTGCATCGCCCCGAGATGAAGCACGGCTCAATGAATGACTGCTTATGGCGAAAACATAAAATACGGTGGTCCTTCGGAGCTGAAAATTCCAGCCTCGACGGTTAGTTGAACGAAAGTCCGCTTGCCAGGCCAACCAGCTCGAAATCTGCCAGTCGGCGACCGCCACAGCCTGGCCCGTGTTCTGTTCCCGGAGCAGGCTGCAGAATCGCACCTGCAGTGCGGCACACGAGCGGCACAAACACCGGCAGCTACGCCGCACGCCGTCCGCACCCGAGGCGCGATCCTCGCCCCCTCGGACGCGGTCTCCGCTCCGGGCGCACCCGACCCGCTTCGACCGTGTGACCGTTGCCGCAGGAGCCCTCGCCCGGATCCTCCCTGGCGGCCCTGCCTGCCCTTTCCCTGTTGCGCTCCGCCCTGAGCCGGGCTACAGAGGCTTCGCGGTCAGCACCCGTAGCTCAGCTGGATAGAGCGTTGCCCTCCGAAGGCAAAGGTCACACGTTCGAATCGTGTCGGGTGCGCCATTCCCATTGACCTGTGAATGCATGGCTCGCTTGCAGCCTTGGCCGCGGAATCGGATCTGGGCCGCACCGCGCGGGTGATCGCGCCATCGTCCGCCCAGCTGCACATTCGCTCCAAACGACCCGGGCCGCGGTCTTGCTCGCGTGAGGCCCGCTCCCCTCGTCTCCGAACAGGACCACCGGCCGGAACCCGCAGCCGAGGCCCCGCCATCCCAGCCCTGACCTCCGGAGCGGCGCGGTCCTCGAGCCGGACAGGACCGACCGAGCCGCACCCACCGGACCCCATGGCATTTCGTGCCGTCTGGCGCGGATCGGAAGGCGAATGTGCTGGTCGTCGCCGTGATCGCTCGATTGCGGGGGGTCGCAAAAGCGGCGAGAATCCCCGGCGGCAAGACTCCCCCAGCGGCAAGCCCCCTTCAAGCCTCCTCGCCGCCGCCGGCGAACCAGACAGACACCGATGAAGCTCGACAGGATCGATCTGAAAATTCTCTCCGAATTGCAGAAGAACGGCCGCATCACCAATGTCGAACTCGCCGAACGGGTGAACCTCTCGCCGAGCCCCTGCCTGATGCGCGTCAAGAAGCTTCAGAGCGAGGGCTACATCACGAATTACTCGGCGCAGATCAACCTGTCGAAACTGGGCCAGGCCCTGACCGTCTTCACCGAAGTGACGCTCAAGAACCACCGTCAGGCCGATTTCGCCCGATTTCTCGCAGCGATCGAGAAGATCGATTCGGTGATGGAATGCCACCTGATCTCGGGTGGGTACGATTATCTGCTCAAGTTCGTCACGGTGGACGTTATCGAGTATCAGACGACGATGGAGCGACTGCTCGATCTCGATATCGGCATCGAGCAGTATTTCAGCTTCGTGGTCCTGAAGTCGCCGATCGTGCGGTCGTACCTACCGCTCGACACCATGTTCCGGCTCTAGGTCGGATGTCCCACTCCTTTCGGGGCCCGCGCCGGGTCAGGCCCCCGGCGCCAGCAGGGCTCAGCGCGACCGCTGCGCGATGGCCCGGGTGAGCGCGGGATCCTGCGTCAGCCCGTCGAGCCAGCCGGTGCGCAGCTGCGGCACCGAGGAGAACAGGAGTTGCGAATAGGCGTGCGTCGGCTGCCCGCCATTCACGTCGGGGCGGAGCTGCTCGACCTTCTCGCCCTTGTACATCACCACCACCTCGTCGCAGATCGCCCGCACGGTCTCGATGTCATGGCTGATGAACAGGTAGGACAGCGACAGCTCGCGCTGTAATTCCTTCAGGAGATCGATGATCGCGGCAGCCACGACGGTGTCGAGCGCCGAGGTGATCTCGTCGCACAGGATCAGCCGGGCATCCGCCGCGAGCGCGCGGGCGAGGTTGATGCGCTGCTTCTGGCCGCCCGAAAGCTCGCCGGGACGGCGGTGGCGCAACGGCCGGGGCAGCCGCACCATGTCGAGCAGCTGGTCGATCCGCGCCTCGCGCTCGCGCCCGCCCATGCCGTGGTAGAAGGCGAGCGGCCTGCCTAGGACCTCGCCGACCGACTGGTGGGGGTTGAGCGCGGTGTCGGCCGACTGGAAGACGATCTGCAGGTCGCGCAGGTCCTCGCGGCGGCGCTTGCGGAAATCCGGCGCCAGCGGCCGGCCGTCGAGCCGGATCTCGCCCTTCGCCGCCGGCAGGATGCCGGCGATCACCCGGGCAAGGGTGGACTTGCCGCAGCCCGATTCGCCGACGATGCCGAGGTTGCGCCCGCGGGCCAGCGTGAGGTCGACGCCCTTGAGGATGCGGAGCGCAGGCAGGCCCTCGGCGTCGGGCCCGGCGGAGCCGGCCCCGACGTCGCGCCCCACCAGGG